>NZ_CAISIQ010000349.1 GCF_903885465.1 uncultured Nevskia sp. | reverse complement strand
TTTCGCGAGATCGGCAATGCCGCCGATCGCGCCGATCACGCTGGCGGCTTCCAGCGGCATGAACACCAGCTTCTGGTTCGGGCTGGTGGCGATGTCCTTCAGCGCTTCGATGTACTTGGTGGCGACGAAGTAATTGATCGCCTGCACGTCGCCCTGGGCGATGGCGGCGGAGACCCGAGCCGTTGCATTGGCTTCGGCTTCGGCCTGGCGCTCGCGCGCTTCGGCATCGCGGAACGCGGCTTCCTTGCGACCTTCGGCGTCGAGGATCGCCTGCTGCTTCATGCCTTCGGCGGACAGGATCTGCGCCTGCTGCGCACCCTGGGCCTTGAGGATGGCGCTCTGCTTCATGCCTTCGGCTTCGAGGATCGAGGCGCGCTTGTCGCGCTCGGCCTTCATCTGCCGGCCCATGCTTTCGACCAGATCCATCGGCGGCCGGATGTCCTTGATCTCGATGCGGGTGACCTTGATGCCCCAGGGCGAGGTCGCCTGATCGACCACGGCCAGCAGGCGGGTATTGATGTGATCGCGCTGGCTGAGCAGCTCGTCGAGATCCATCGAGCCCATCACCGTGCGCAGATTGGTCTGGGTGAGATTGAGGATCGCGTACTGCAGGTTCTGCACTTCGTAGGCGGCGCGGGCGGCGTCGAGCACCTGGTAGAACACCACGCCATCAACGCCGACCATGGCGTTGTCCTTGGTGATGACTTCCTGCGACGGCACGTCGAGCACCTGTTCCATCATCGACAGCTTGCGGCCGATGCGATCGACGAAGGGCACCAGCCACTGCAGGCCGGGCGTGAACGTTGCGCGATACTTGCCGAAGCGCTCGATCGTGTACTCCGCGCCTTGCGGCACCGTGACCACGGCCTTGAACAGCGTGACAAGGGCGAATATGAGCAGCGCCAGCGCAAAGATCGACATGGGGTTACTCCGGTAGACGACTTGATTCTACTCGTCGATCTGTGAGCGCCTTGTGTCCCCGCCGATTCCGTAGGGCGGGCCTCGCCCGCCGGCACCTTCAGCCCATCAAGGAACAGGCGGGCAAGGCCCGCCCCACCCGCATCGTGACGATCGCTGTGGGTCAGCCCGCCGCGGCAGCGGCCATCGCCTTGATGCGCTCGACCATCGCGTAGAAGCCGTTGCGACGGTTCATCGACAGATGGCTTTCCAGGCCCAGCTGCGCGAACGCGGCCTTGATATCGGTATCGAGCACCTGTTGCGCGGTGCGGCCATCGGTCAGCGCCAGGATCAGCGCGATCAGGCCCTTGACGATGTGGGCATCGGAATCGCCTCTGAGATGCAGGCGGGAGTCGTCGCCGACTTCGCCGGCCAGCCAGACCTGGCTCATGCAGCCGCGCACCTTGTTGATCTCGCTGTGCTCGGCCTCCGGCATCTCCGGCAGCTTGCGGCCGAGTTCGATCAGGTAGCGATAGCGCTCCTCCCAATCGCCGAGCATGTCGAAGGTATCGACCAGTTCCTGCAGCGCTTCGTTGTCTTGCGTGTTCAAGCGTCCGTCTTTCATGTCTTCGCGTACTTGAACCATGTTACGGCGAAACCGGCTGGTTAAGCTGCGGTCAGACCGTTATCACTGCCTGACCCGAGCCACCGACATGCTGATCCGCGTAGCCCCCGAGTTTCCGATTGCGTCCAGCGAGATCACGCCCGAGCGGGTGTTCCAGGATCGCCGGCATTTTCTCGCCAAGATGGGCCTGGCAACCGCCGGGCTGGCGCTGTCCGCCTGCAGCGATGCCAAGGAAGCGCCGCAGGCAGAACCTGCCGCTGCCGATGGCGCGGCCAAGTCCGGCCTGGCCACGCTCGAGGTCAGCAAGAAGACCGAGATGGCCGGCGGCGAAAAGGTCTGCAGCTACGACGACATCACGCAATACAACAACTATTACGAGTTCGGCACCGGCAAGTCGGACCCGGCGAGCTACTCGGGCACGCTGAAGCCGCGTCCCTGGTCGGTGACCGTCGAAGGCGAATGCGATGCTCCGGGTGTGCTCGGCATCGACGATCTGATCAAGCCCCATGCGCTGGAAGAACGCATCTACCGCATGCGCTGTGTCGAAGCCTGGAGCGTCGTCGTGCCCTGGATCGGCTTTCCGCTGGCCGATCTGATCAAGCGCCTCAAGCCGAACTCCAAGGCCAAGTACGTGCAGTTCTTCACGCTCGCCGATCCGGTGCAGATGCCGATGATCAAGCGACGCGTGCTGGATTATCCGTATCGCGAAGCCTTGCGCATCGACGAAGCCATGCACCCGCTGGCGTTCATGGTGGTGGGTCTCTATGGCCGGGTGCTGCCGAACCAGAACGGCGCGCCGCTGCGGCTGATCACGCCGTGGAAGTACGGCTTCAAGGGGGTCAAGTCGATCGTCAAGATCCGCTTCACCGAAACCCAGCCGGAAACCACCTGGAACCAGCTCGGCGCCGATGAGTATGGTTTTTACGCGAACGTCAATCCGGCGGTCGATCATCCGCGCTGGAGCCAGGCCAGTGAACGCCGCCTCGGCGAGCTGTTCCGGCGTTCGACGCTGCCATTCAACGGCTATCCGGAAGTGGCCTCGCTGTACGCCGGCATGGATCTGCGCAAGAACTACTGATGACCATCAGCCCGGTGGCCCGGCTGCGGCTGGCGCGAGCGCTGATCTGGCTGCTGGCGCTGGCGCCGCTGGCGATGCTCGTCGAGCGGCTGTTGAACGGCCGGCTCGGGGCGAATCCGATCGAGTTCCTCGAGCACGCGCTCGGCGACTGGTCGCTGCGCTTCCTGCTGCTGAGTCTGGCGATGACGCCGCTGCGCAGCCTCACCGGCTGGGTCTGGCCGCTGAAGCTGCGGCGAACCGTCGGCTTGTGGGCGTTTGCCTACATCTGCCTGCATTTCTCCGTCTACATCGTCTTCGATCTCAACATCCTGGCACCGGCCCAGGCGCTGGCGAAGCTCGGCGAGGATCTGGTCAAGCGCCTGTACATCACCGTCGGCTTCACCGCCTGGCTGTTCCTGCTGCCGCTGGCGATCACTTCGACCGACGGTTGGCAGCGGCGTCTGAAGCGGCGCTGGAAAATGCTCCACCGGCTGGTCTATCCGGCGGCGATCCTCGGCGTGCTGCACTACGTCTGGCTGGTCAAGAAAGACCTGTCAGAACCGCTGCTGTACGCCGCCATCCTCGCCGTGCTGCTGGTCTGGCGGTTGCCTTGGGCCCGGGCTTGGCCTCGGATGGGCGGCGGTATACTCCGCGCCCGTTCCCCTGCCGCAGACCCACGTGACCCGTCCCTCAAACCGCGCGCCTGACCAGCTTCGTCCCGTCACGATCCAGCGTCAGTTCACGCGCCATGCCGAAGGTTCGGTGCTGGTCGCGTTCGGCGATACCCAGGTGCTGTGCACGGCGAGCGTCGAGGAACGCGGCCCCTCGTGGAAGAAGGACGGCGGCTGGCTGACCGCCGAGTACGGCATGCTGCCGCGCTCCACGCATACGCGCTCCAAGCGTGAAGCGGCGCAGGGCAAGCAGAGCGGCCGCACCCAGGAAATCCAGCGCCTGATCGGCCGTTCCCTGCGCTCGGTGCTCGATCTCGACGCCATGGCCGGCCTGACCATCACCATCGACTGCGACGTGCTGCAGGCCGATGGCGGCACCCGCACCGCGAGCATCACCGGCGGCTATGTCGCGCTCGCCGATGCGATCGCCCATCTGCGCAAGATCGGCAAGATCAAGCGCGACCCGCTGCACGGCCAGGTCGCCGCGGTATCGGTCGGCATCTACAACGGCACGCCGGTGCTCGATCTCGACTACCCCGAGGACTCGAACTGCGAGACCGACATGAACGTGGTCATGAACGCCGCCGGCGGCTTCATCGAAGTGCAGGGCACTGCCGAAGGGCACGCCTTCCAGCGCAGCGAACTCGATGCCCTGCTCGGCCTCGCCCAGAAGGGCATCGCCGAGCTGTGCGCGATCCAGCAGCAGGCGCTGGCCGCGCGCTGATCGCGCCGGGCTGAATCATGGGCGCGCTCGTTCTCGCCAGCCGCAACCGCAAGAAGCTGATCGAGCTGGAAAGCCTGCTTGCACCGCTCGGCTATCAGCTGAAGCTGGTCTCCGAGTTCAGCGATGTCGAGCCGGAAGAAACCGCGCCGACTTTCGTCGAGAACGCGCTGATCAAGGCGCGTCACGCGGCGCAGGTGTCCGGCTTGCCGGCGATTGCCGACGACTCCGGTCTCGAAGTCGGCGCGCTCGGTGGCGCACCTGGCGTCTATTCGGCGCGCTACGCGGGAACCCAGGGCGACGATGCCGCGAACAACGCCAAGCTGCTCGCCGCACTGGCCGAAACGCCCGATGAGCAGCGCGACGCCCGCTTTGTCTCGGTGCTGGCGCTGCTGCGCCATGCCGACGATCCGGTGCCGCTGATCGCTTTCGGCGCCTGGCCGGGTCGCATCCTGCGCGAGCCGCGCGGTGCCAACGGTTTCGGCTATGACCCGCTGTTTCTCGATCTCGTGTCCGGCCAGTCCGCCGCCGAACTGAGCGCTGCGACCAAGAACACGCTCAGCCATCGCGCCCGGGCGTTCGCGGCGCTGCTGGCGCAACTGCAGCCGTGACCGGTGTCGAGGCGGCAGCGATTCCGCTGTCGCTATACCTGCACTTTCCCTGGTGCGTGGCCAAGTGTCCGTACTGCGATTTCAACTCGCACGGCCTTCGCGGCGCAGTGCCGGAAGATGCCTACGTCGCGGCGCTGATCCGCGATCTCGATTTCGAGCTGCAGCAGCCGGAATCGCGGCCGATCCAGTCGATCTTCATGGGCGGTGGCACGCCGAGCCTGTTTTCTGGGCGGGCGATCGCGTCGGTGCTCGAAGCGTTTGCCCGGCGGCTCCACTTCGCGCCGGACATCGAGATCACGCTGGAAGCCAATCCGGGCACCGTCGACGCCGGCTATTTCCGTGATTACCGAACAGCAGGGGTCAATCGCCTGTCGATCGGCGTGCAGAGCCTGAACGACGCGATGCTCAAGCGGCTCGGCCGCATTCACGGCCATGACGATGCAGTGAGCGCCGTGCGCATTGCCCGCGCGGCGGGTTTCGACAATCTGAATCTCGATCTGATGTTCGCGCTGCCCGAGCAGAGCGAAGCCGAAGCGGCAGCGGATTTGCGCGAGGCGATCGCGCTCGGCCCCGAGCATCTGAGCTATTACCAGCTGACCCTGGAGCCGAACACCGAATTTGCCGCCCGGCCGCCTGCGCTTCCGGATGACGACTCGGCCTGGGCGATGCAATTGGCCGGGCAGGCGCTGCTCGCCGACCAGGGCTATGCGCAGTACGAGGTTTCGGCCTACGCGCAGCCGGGGCGGCAGAGCCGGCACAACCGCAACTACTGGCAGTTCGGCGACTACCTCGGCATCGGCGCCGGCGCTCATGGCAAGCGCACGTTCGCCGATCGCATCGAACGCCGCGCGCGGCACAAGCTGCCGAAGACCTATCAGGCCGCTGCCGGTCAGGCGTCGTCGCTGCAGGAACAGCGGGAAGTCGGCGCATTGGAGCTGCCGTTCGAGTTCGCGATGAACGCGTTGCGCCTGAACGAAGGCTTCAGTCCGGCGCTGTTCGAGGCGCGGACCGGGCTTGCACTGTCCGAAATCGAGCCCAGACTGGCGAAGCTGGCGGCACGGGGTTTGCTCGAGCGGGATGAGGCGATCGTCCGCCCGACTGCGCTCGGCCGCGCGCATCTGAATACACTAATCAGCGAGTTTCTCTGATCCTGCCTCCGACCCCGCACTCCCGACCATGCGCGAAGAAGCTGAAGTCATCTGCCCGGCCTGCCACGAATCGATCCCGCTGACGGTCGATCCGGACAAGGGTTCGAAAACCTGGGTCGAGGAATGCTGTGTTTGCGACTCGCCGATGACCGTGCGGCTGCTGGTCGACGAGGACGAGGAGTACACGATCAGCGTCAAGGAAGTCGTCGAAGCCGTTGATGACGCCGAAGGCGGCGATATCCTCGAAGAAACCAAGGTCACCTGTCCGGCCTGCTGGGAAATCATTCCGCTGACCATCGATCTCAGCGCCGGCTCGCAGACCTACAGCGAGGACTGCAGCGTCTGCTGCCGGCCGATGACGGTGCGGGTCTGGGTGTCGGACGATCTGGACGAGCACACCGTCGACGTCGAAGCCGAAAGCGACTGAAGGCGGGCATTCTGGCGAAGGACTTGCCTCGATCCGGCCAGTTCATTAGACTCCGCGTCCTTTCGCCCTCCGCTGTCCGGTAGGCACCAACCTCCGAGGACGCCATGAAGCCCAACATCCATCCCGAATATTCCGAAGTTGCCTTCAAGGACAACTCCGCCGACAAGACCTTCATCATCCGTACCACGCTGAAGCCGCGTGAAACGATCGTGATCGACGGCAAGACCTATCCGCTGCTGAACCTGGACGTGTCCAGCGCTTCGCACCCGTTCTACACGGGCAAGCAGAAGGTTGCCGACATCGGCGGCCGTATCGACAAGTTCCGCAAGCGCTACGCTTCCTGATCTGTCTTCAGCCCCGCGCTGTGAAAAAGCCGCCTTCGGGCGGCTTTTTTGTGTCCCTTGCTGAGTCTGGTTCGCGCTGAGCACAGGAAAGCACAGGCTTCCGGTGTTTTGATCGAGCCAGACTATGGCCGAAGGACACCGAAAATCGTTATGCTTGCCGGACTCGCCGGGAAATCCCCCAAGACCCTTCTGCCACCTCCCACGGTGTGCACTGGGTTTTTGTGCGGATTGATTGCGGCGCTGCACATTTCTTGCGGGACGCAATGCCGTCCCAACAGTCAGACGGAGAAGATGCGATGACGAGCTACAGCCTGCTGAACAACGAAACCGGCGAGAAGGTCGATCTGCCGCTGGTAAAAGGCACGCTGGGGCCGGCTGGTGCCGATGTCGGCAAGGTCTACGACAAGATGGATCTGTTCACCTACGATCCCGGTTTCACGTCGACCTGCTCGTGCAAGAGCGCGATCACCTACATCGATGGCGACCAGGGCATCCTGCTGTACCGCGGCTACCCGGTTGATCAGCTGGCGAATCACTCTTCGTTCATCGAAGTCGCCTACCTGATCCTGCACGGCGAGCTGCCGAACAAGACCGAACTCGACGAGTTCGACGCCTCGATCCGTCGCCACACGATGATCAACGAGTCGCTGCTGAGCTTCTACAAGGGCTTCAACTACGACGCGCATCCGATGGCGATGCTCACCGGCATCGTCGGTTCGCTGTCGGCGTTCTATCACGACACGACCAACAACAAGGATCCGAAGCACCGCGAGATCTTTGCCCACCGGATGATCGCGAAGATCCCGACGATCGCGGCTGCCGCGTACAAGAAGTACTTCGGCCAGCCGTTCATGTATCCGAAGAACTCGCTCGACTACTGCTCGAACCTGCTGCACATGATGTTCGCGGTGCCGGCCGAGGATTACGAGATCAATCCGGTCGCCGCCAAGGCGCTGGACGTGCTGTTCATCCTGCACGCCGATCACGAGCAGAACGCCTCGACTAGCACCGTGCGTATGGCCGGTTCGACCGGCACCAATCCGTACGCTGCGATTTCGTCCGGCATTGCTGCGCTCTGGGGCCCGGCACACGGCGGCGCCAACGAAGCCGTGTTGAGGATGCTCGAGGAAATCGGCGACGTGAAGAACGTCCAGACCTTCATGGACAAGGTCAAGGACAAGAATTCCGGCGTCCGCCTGATGGGCTTCGGCCATCGCGTGTACAAGAACTTCGATCCGCGCGCGACGATCATCCGCGAGCAGTGCCACAAGGTGCTCAAGGAACTGAAGATCGACGATCCGCAGCTCGAACTGGCGATGAAGCTGGAAGAGATCGCGCTGAACGACGACTACTTCAAGTCGCGCAAGCTGTACCCGAATGTCGATTTCTACTCGGGCATCATCTACAAGGCCCTCGGCATCCCGGTGAACATGTTCACGCCGATGTTCGCGATCGCTCGCACGGTTGGCTGGGTCGCTCACTGGAACGAGATGAACGCCGATCCGGCCGGCCTGAAGATCGCCCGTCCGCGTCAGGTCTACACCGGCGCGCCGGTGCGCGAGTATCAGGCGATCTCGACGCGCTGATCGTCTGAGGCAGCAGAGAAGGCCAGCTTTCGAGCTGGCCTTTTTCGTTGCGGTGCTGCTCGCCAGCCGTATTTAGCTAGGCGTCTGGCTGCCGAGTATCGCGTCGATGCCGACGGCTGCCAGTGCTTCGGCATCGGCCAGGTTCAAGCGCTTCATCGGCAGGCCATCGCTAGGCGATAGCGGCGTGCGGCGCAGATCGTCGAGCCCGAACATGGCGATGTCGATGCCGATCTCGCCGGCCTCGAAACGGGCCAGCGGCACCGGCACTTCGGTGCCATCCGGGTAGCGATAGTCGCGCTCGTCCTGTTCGAACGGGATACCGCGATCCTGCAGGAAGAAATCGAGCGTCTCGGGACGATCGGCGAAGCCGTGGATCTGCACGCGGTGCGCAGCCGTGATCGCGCCGCTGACCACCGCGCCGACCAGCCGTGGCGAGAAGCCCGACTGCAGCAGCTTCATCGCCTGTACGGCGGCGCGGCGCATGGCGATCAGGTGGCCGGCGTAATCACTGCCGCCGAAGATCCGCTGGTACTCGATCACCGCGGCCTGAATACTGGCGTTGTCAGGCAGCGCGCCGCGGCTGCTGAGGCCAAGCCGCTGCAGCGCCTTCAGCTTGGCGCTGCGGTAGTCGAGCACGTCCTCCTCGCAGATGATCCGCGCTGTTTCCGCGATCACTTCACGGCTCAGGTCGCTGCCGTGGCTGCTGCTCGGGGCGCTACGCCGGCTCATCAGAAGATGTCGGCGGCGGCGTTGTCTGGATTGCCGTAAGGGCTGATGCCGTCATCCGGTGGCGGCAGGTGATCGCTCTGCACGATCTCGGACAGCGAGCCCGGCGTGCCGCCAGCCACCAGCTTGCCGGTGGCCGGATTGATCGCGATATCGGTCAGGCCCGGCGGCCTCGGCTGCTTGGTCTGCGGCACGCCCTTCAGCGCGGTCTTCATGTAATCCATCCACATCGGCACCGCGGCGCGACCACCGACCTCACCACGGCCGAGCGGCTTCGGCTGGTCGAAACCGACCCAGGCGACCGCGACCAGCGTGGTCGAAAAGCCGTTGAACCAGGCATCGGTCTCATCGTTCGAGGTCGCCGTCTTGCCGGCCAGATCATCGCGGCCGAGGCTCCTGACCTGGGACGCGGTGCCACGCGTGACCACGTCATGCAGCATGCTGCTGATCAGGTAGTCGAGCGTGGATGCCAGCACCCGCGGTGCACGATCTTCCGGCGGCACCAGCGCTTCGGGTGCTTCCACCGTCTGCGGCGCTGGAACGGCGACCGGTTGACCGGTGACCGGATCGAGCACGGGTTCCGGCGGCGGCGCATCGCAGGCCGGACAGGCCAGCTTCGGCCGGGCGTGGAACACCTCGCGGCCAGTGCCATCGGTGATCGAGGCGATGAAATAGGGATCGATCAGGAAGCCGCCGTTGGCGAACACCGAATAGGCGCGGGCCTGCTCCATCGGCGTCATCGAGGCGCTGCCGAGGGCGACGGTCAGATCGGCCGGCAGGCGGGATTTGTCGAAGCCGAAACGCGAGGCGAACTCGCGCGTGTATTCGATGCCGACGGCCTGCGCGACTCTCACCGACACCAGGTTGCGCGACAGCGCCAGCGCATCGCGCAGCCGCATCGGGCCGCGGAACTTGCCTTCGTAGTTGCCAGGCCGCCAGTCGTCGTCCGGATTGACGCTGGAGGTGAACACCACCGGCGCGTCGAGGAAGATCGAGGCCGGCGTGTAGCCTTTCGACAAGGCCGCCGTATACAGGAAGGGCTTGAAACCGCTGCCGACCTGACGACGTGCCTGGGTCACGCGGTTGAAATTGCCGAGGAAGAAATCGTAGCCGCCGACCAGCGATTGCACGCCGCCGTCACGCGGATCGAGCGCGATGAAGGCGCCCTGCACTTCGGGAATCTGAGTCAGCCGCAGGTTGCTGCCGATCTTGGCGATACGGACGATGTCGCCGGCGGCGAGCGTCCGCTTCTCGTTGAAGCCGGCCCAGGCGAATGCGGTCTTCGGCAGTTCGACGACGCCGTTGTCGGTGACCACGCGCAGCAGTTCCGGCGTCAGGCTGAGCACCACGGCTGGCTGCAGACCGGCCACTGGGGGCCGTGCGGCCAGCTGCACCAGTACTTCCGGCGACGATGGCTTGCTGCTCAGGGTTGCCAGCAGTGCCGGCGGCAGTTTCGCTTCGGCGCCGTTGTAGCCATGGCGCTCTTCGTAGGCCAGCAGGCCGCCTCTGAGCGCGGCATTGGCGGCGAGCTGACGGGTCGAGTCGAGCGTCGTGGTCACCACGTAGCCATCGGTGTAGGTGGCTTCGCCATGCTTGGCGTACAGCTCGGCGCGGACCATCTCGGCGACATAGCTGGCTTCCACTTCCACCAGCGCCGGATGCTCGAAGGCGGTGATCGGCTCGGCGGTGGCGGTCTTCCAGGCGCTGTCGTCGATATAGCCGAGATCGTGCATGCGGCGCAGCACGTAGTCGCGGCGATTCTTCGCGCGGTCGGCATTATTCAGCGGGTTGTCGCGCGACGGTGCTTTCGGCAGGCCGGCGATCAAGGCCATCTCGCCGACGGTGAGCTTGCTGACTTCGCGGCCGAAGTAGACCGAAGCCGCAGCGCCGACACCGTAGGCGCGATTGCCCAGGAAGATGCGGTTCAGGTACAGCTCGAGAATCTGCTCCTTGCTCAGCTCGCTTTCGATCTTCCGGGCCAGGAAGATTTCCTTGATCTTGCGGGTGAAGCTGCGCTCGTTGGTCAGATAGACATTGCGCGCCAGCTGCATGGTGATCGTCGAACCACCCTGGCGTTTCTGGCCGGTGGTGGCCAGCACCACGGCGGCACGCGCAAGGCCGGCGACATCGACACCCGAATGCTCGAAGAAGCGATCATCCTCGGCGGCCAGGAAAGCCTGTACCAGCGGCTTGGGAAGTTGCGCATAGGTCAGCGGTTCACGCCGTTCGGCGCCGAACTCGCCGATCAGTTTTCCGTCCCGCGTATAAACCCGGAGTGGCACGCCGAGACGGATTTCGTGCAGGCTTGCCACCGAAGGCAGTTGCGGCATCACCCAGGCGCGCAGCATCAGAAAACCGCCGGCGGCAGCAAGGCTCAACACCAGCAGGCTGATCAGGGCGATGCGGCCGACGAGGCGGCGGCGATCAGGAGACACGGGTTTCGATCACGGATATCGGTCCTGGAATTGGCCTTGGGGAATGGCCCGGCAAATGACTTGGAAAATGCGCTGTAATGGACCGGAAACTGCAGGCTCTGGGGAGTGCTTTCTGGTGATCCATCCGGCCATCCTCGACGGCTCTTGAGGGTTCACCTTTCATCGCCTGCTTTGGGACTCCCATCAGGCACTTAGGCAAGTAAGTTGTTGCTGCGGCGTAAACAACATGGACTATATTAAGTCCTGCTCGGGAAGCCGTCATCAAAGCCCGACCGCCGCAGTTCGCGAGGGCTCGTCAACTGGGGTGTGTGGGGACAACATGTCGATCAAACAGTCGCTGTTCGGAAGGCGGAGCCGGGAGCTGATCGGTCTGGATATTTCATCCAGCGCGGTCAAGCTGCTGGAGTTGAGCCGTCGCGGCGATCGCTACAGCGTTGAATCCTTCGCCATCGAACTGCTGCCGCCGAACTGCGTCGTCGACCGCCAGATTGCCGACCCGCGCGCCGTCGGCGAAGTGATCCTGAAAGCGATGAACCGGGCCGGCACCCGCAACCGTCAGTGCGCCGTCGCGGTCGCTGGCTCCTCGGTGATCAGCAAGGTCATTTCGATGCCCGCGTCCTTGAAGGACAACGACATGGAAGAGCAGATCAAGGCCGAGGCCGATCAGTACATTCCGTATCCGATCGACGAAGTGAATCTCGATTTCCAGGTGCTTGGCCCCACGGCCCATGACAAGGAAAGCGTCGACGTGCTGCTCGCCGCCTGCCGCAAGGAACAGGTCGAATCGCGGATCGCCGCACTCGAGATCGCGGGCCTGACGCCGCTGATCGTCGACATCGAGGCCTACGCGCTCGAGAATTCCTGCGAACTGCTGACCCATCAGATGCCGGCGCTTGGCGTCGGCAAGACAGTTGCCATCGTCGATGTCGGCGCCTCGACGACTTCGCTGCTGGTGCTTCACGACCTGCAGACCGTCTACACCCGCGATCAATCCTTCGGCGGTCGACAGCTGACCGAGGACATCATGCGGTTCTACGGCATGAGCTTCGAAGAAGCCGGCAAGGCCACGCGCCTCGGCAACCTGCCGGCCAATTACGACGCCGAAGTGCTGAGCCATTTCATTGCCGACATGGCCCAGCAGATCGATCGCGCGCTGCAGTTCTTCTTCGCCGCCGCCTCCCGCCACAACGTCATCGACCAGCTGATCCTGGCCGGCGGCTGCGCCCATATCCCGGGTGTCGACGCGGCGATCCAGAAGCGTCTGCAGATTCCCTGCGTGATCGCCCAGCCGTTCGCCAAGATGAATGTCGATTCCCGCGCCAAGCCGGCGCAGCTCGGTCAGGACCAGGCGTCGATGCTGATCGCAGCCGGATTGGCGCTGCGCGCCTTCGATCAAGAGAGTTAGGTCCAGACATGACAACCCGGATCAATCTGCTCGATTGGCGTGCCGCCCGGCGCGCGCGACGGCGCCAGGAATTCCTGACCATGGTCGGGCTCGGAGTCGGTGCCGCGGTGGCGCTGCTCGGGCTCGGCTATGTGACGATCACCGGCGCCGTCGAGCACCAGCAGAACCGCAACCAATACCTGACTGCGCAGATCAAGGATCTCGACAAGCAGATCAAGGAAATCGAGGAGCTGGAGAAGGTCAAGGCCAATCTGGTGTCGCGCATGAACGTGATCCAGCAGCTGCAGGAAAGCCGCTCGGCCACCGTCCATTTCTTCGACGAGATCGTCAACACGCTGCCCGACGGCATCTATCCGAATTCGATCAAGCAGAGCGGCCAGAACGTCACCATCGAAGGCGTGGCGGAATCCTCCGGCCGCATCTCGGCCTATCTGAAGAATCTCGATTCCAGCCCCTGGTTCAAGGACCCGAAACTGGTGGTGATCAAGACCGGCGAAAAGAACCGCCAGCGCAACAGCGATTTCACCCTGCAGGTCACCAACCTGACCAAGGCTTCGGCGGATGACGCCGCCGCGGCCAGCGCCTCAGGCCGCACCGAGGTGAAGCCATGACCGTTCAGGAGGCATTCGCCGAGCTGCAAGCACTGGACCTGAAGAATCCGGGCGCCTGGCCACGCTGGGCGCATATCGGCGCCGCGGTGATGGCGTTCATCGTGCTGGTCGGCTTCGGTGTCTGGACGTTCCTGAAGCCCGAGTACGAAACGCTCGGCGTCGAGGAGCAGACCGAACAGACCTTGCGTGCCGAGTTCGAGAAGAAGCAGCAGAAGGTCGCCGCACTCGATGCCTACAAGGCGCAGCTGGAAACCATGGAGCGCGATTTCGGCGCCATGCTGCGCCAGTTGCCGAGCAAGACCGAGGTCGAGAACCTGCTCAACGACATCTCCCAGACGCGCGTCGCGTCCAGCCTGGAAGAAGAGCTGTTCCAGCCGCAGACGGAAATTCCCAAGGATTTCTACGCCGAGGTGCCGAACCGGATCGTGGTCACCGGCAGCTACCACCAGATGGGCGCTTTCGTTGGCGGCGTCGCGGCGCTGCCGCGCATCGTCACCATCGATGAAGTCGAGATCAAGCCGGCCGGTGGCACGGCGCAGCAGGGCCTCGGTCGAGGTGCCCTGCGCATGAGCGCGCTGGCCAAGACGTATCGCTATCTCGATGAAAGCGAAATCACTGCCACGGATCCCGCTGCCGGCCGCGCCGGTCGCCGTGGAGCGCGCCAATGAGCCGCCATCACTGTTGGGCTCTGCCCTTGCTGGCCAGCCTGATGCTGTCGGCCTGCAGCAACAGCATGAGTGATCTCGAGGGCTGGGTGGCCGAGGTCAAGGCGCGCAAGACCACGCAGATCGATCCGATTCCGCAGATGAAGCAGTACGAGGCCTACGCCTACGTCGGCGACAACCGCCGCGATCCGTTCGTCAACTCGCCGGAAGCGCAGCAGCGTGCCGATGGCGGCGAAAACTCGGCACTACGCCCGGACCTGAATCGCAACAAGGAACCGCTGGAAGAATTCCCGATCGATGCGCTGCGCCTGGTCGGCATGGTGGTCTTTTCCGGCAAGACCTACGCGATGGTCAAGGCGCCGGACGCGGTCATCCACCGAGTCACCATCGGCGATCACATGGGCCAGAACTACGGCCGTATCAACAAGGTCACCGAGGCTGAAGTGAGCCTCACCGAAATCATTCCGGATGGCTTCGGCGGTTTCACCGAACGGGCGGCGGCGCTGGCCGCAACCGAATGAATCGCCAGCCGCACCCGACTGAACGTCACCACCCCCGAACGATGCTGCACTGGAGCACCACGATGTCGACTCGAACCGCCTCTGCAGATCGGAGGGCTCACCCGGGAAGCAAGGCTGTGATCAGCGGGGCGGGATGGCTGCATCGTGCCGCGGCACTGATGCTGCTGGCGCTCGTCACTCTGGGCCTGCCGGTGCAGGCCCAGACTCAGACCCAGACGGTGCGCTCGCTGCAGAGCATGGACTTCGTCGCGCTCGACGGTGATCGCGTGCTGCTGACCCTGACCATGTCGTCCACGGCACCGGAGCCGGTGGTGTTCGCCATCGACAAGCCGGCGCGCCTGTCGATCGATCTGCCGGATACCACGCTGGCGCTGCTCAACCGCTATCGCAAGGTCAATGTCGGCCTGGTTCGTTCGGTGGCCGCTGCCGAGGCCAAGGGCCGGTCGCGCATCGTCGTCGAAATGAACGCGCTGACGCCGCACACAGTGCGCGTCGACGGCAACAAGATCTACCTCGAACTCGCCGGTCTCACCGGCGCGCTGTCGTCACCGACGGTCGCCAGGCCGTTGCCGCCGCAGACGTCTACCACTGTTGCCCCGGCGATGGCGCCGGCAAGAGCGGCTGCGAGCAGCGCACCGGCGCAGGGCCTGATTTCGAACATCGACTTCCGCCGCGGCGAGAAGGGCGAAGGCCGGGTCATCGTTTCGCTCGGCGATACCCGCAATGCGGTCGATGTCCGCGAGGAAGGCGGCAAGATCGTGGTCCGTTTCAAGAACACCTCGGTGCCGGAACGCCTGGCCAAGCGCTTCGACGTGCTCGATTTCGCCACCCCGGTGAAGTTCATCGACGCCTCCCGCGACGGCGCCAATGCCCAGCTCATCGTCACCCCGATCGCCGCCGGCGACTTCGAGCAGGTGGCCTATCAGTCCGGCAACGTGTTCACGCTGGAACTGCAGCCGATCTCGCAGGAGAAGCTCGACGAGCGTCGCCGTCTGGAGCCGCAGTACACCGGCGAAAAGATCAGCCTGTCGTTCCAGAGCATCGATGTGCGCTCGCTGCTGCAGATCATCGCCGACGTCGCCCAAACCAACATGGTGGTCTCCGATTCGGTGACCGGCCAGATCGCGATGCGCCTGCAGAACGTGCCCTGGGATCAGGCGCTGGACATCATCCTGCGCACCAAGGGCCTCGGCCAGCGCAAGTCCGGCAACGTGATCCTGGTGGCGCCGCTCGATGAACTGGCTCAGCGCGAAAAGGCCGATCTGGAGAACGAAAAGCAGAAGGTGCAGCTCGCCGCACTCCGCTCGGAAATCATCCAGGTCAACTACGCCAAGGCCAGCGAGCTGGCGAGCCTGATCAAATCGAAAGACAACTCGGTATTGTCCGAGCGCGGCAGCGTCACCGTCGACGAGCGCACCAACACCATGCTGGTGCTGGAAACGCGCGACAAGCTCGGCGAGATCCGCGCGCTGGTGCAGCGCCTCGACATTCCGGTCCGCCAGGTGCTGATCGAGTCGCGCATCGTCGTCGCCCGCTCGAACTTCGATCGTGAATTCGGCGCCCGCTTCGGCTTCAGCGGCAACCGCACGCGGGACGGCGGCAACGGCGGCCTGATCTCGACCAGCGGCAGCGGCGAAGGCACAAATACCTCGTTGAGCGGCTCGCCGACCGGCCTGCCATCGATCGGCGGCTCGACGCCTGCACCGCGCGCGGCGGGTGCGATCGGTGATCGCTACAACGTCAATCTGCCGGTCGCCAATCCGGCCGGCAGCATCGCGCTGGCCATTCTCGGCCGCAATTCGCTGATCGATCTGGAACTGTCGGCGCTGCAGTCCGAAGGCAAGGGCGAAGTGATTTCCTCACCCCGAGTGATCACCGCCAACGGCAAGCAGGCGGCGATTGAACAGGGCCGTGAAATCCCGTTCCAGAACGCCACGTCCAGCGGCGCCACGGCGGTGCAGTTCAAGAAGGCGGTGCTGAGCCTGAACGTGACGCCGCAGATCACGCCGGACAACCGGGTGATCATGGATCTCGCGGTCACCAACGATTCGCAGGGTACGGATGTCGCCCAGAGCGGCGGTGGTTCGGCGCCAGCGATCGATACCCGCAAGGTCACCACCCAGGTGCTGGTCGACAACGGCCAGACCGTGGTGCTTGGCGGCATCTACGAGCAGACCAGCAACGACAGCGTCACCAAGGTGCCTCTGCTCGGCGACATCCCGGTGCTCGGCGTGCTGTTCCGCAACAAGATCAAGATCCAGAACAAGACCGAGCTGCTGATCTTCATCACGCCGAAAATCCTCAGCGAGGGCCTGAAGGTAAACTGACGGTCGCGGCCTGGGTGCAGGGGCGGGCCGCACAGGCCCGAACTCGCATCCGAAGCCGGTGAACAGCAAGCGCAACATCTACCTCGTTGGCCCGATGGGCGCCGGCAAGACCACGGTCGGGCGACGGCTCGCCGATGCCTGCCGGCTGGAATTCGTCGATTCCGACCAGGTGGTCGAGGCGCGCACCGGCGTCAACATCGCCTTCATCTTCGAGAAGGAAGGCGAGGCCGGTTTCCGCAAGCGTGAATCCGCGGCGATCGCCGAACTGGTGCAGCGCGACGGCATCGTGCTGTCGACTGGCGGCGGAGCGGTGATGGATGCGGATTCCCGCGCCCTGCTCGCTGCCCGCGGCTTCGTCGTCTATCTGCACGCCAGCGTCGATCACCAGATCGCCCGCACCGAGCGCACCGACAACCGGCCGTTGTTGCAGGTCGGGGATCGCCGTGACACGCTCCAGCGCCTGTTCGCGCTGCGCGATCCGCTGTACCGCGAAATTGCCGATTTCATCGTCCACACCGATGGGCGCAACGCTCGCGCTCTCGCCCGCGAGATTGAAGATCATCTGGTCCGCCCCATTGCCGCACCCGCCCCTGCCGCACCATTGAAGCCATGCGTCGACTCCTAAGCGTTGAACTCGGCGAACGCAGCTATCCGCTGGCGATCGGCGCCGGCCTGCTGGCCGATCCGGAGTCCTATGCCGAGCTGCGCGGCAAGACCCTGCGCATCGTCACCGATGCCAACGTCGCTGCCCGTTATCTCGATCCGGTGCTCGATGCCCTGAACCTGACCCGCGAGCACGCCTTCGTGCTGCCGGCCGGTGAACTGCAGAAGACCTGGGCCAATGCCGAACAGGTGCTCGACTGGCTGCTGGCCAGCCGCATCGCCCGCGATGGCGTGCTGATCGCCCTCGGCGGCGGCGTGATCGGTGATCTGACCGGTTTCGTCGCTTCGATCTACCAGCGCGGCATCGCCTTCGTGCAGATGCCGACCACCTTGTTGTCGCAGGTCGATTCCTCGGTCGGCGGCAAGACCGGCGTCAACCACGCGCGCGGCAAGAACCTGATCGGTGCCTTCCACCAGCCGATCGCCGTGTTCGCCGATACCGACACCCTGAACACACTGCCGCCGCGCGAGCTGTCGGCCGGCCTGGCCGAAGTGATCAAGTGCGGCATGCTCGGCGATGCCGCGCTGTTCGCCCGACTCGAGCGCGATCTCGACGCGATCCTGGGACTCGATCCGAACGCCGTCGCCGAAGCCGTCGAGCGCTGCTGCAAGCTGAAGGCGCGGATCGTCGCGCTCGACGAACGCGAATCGCTGGCCGGTGGCCCACGTACCTTGCTGAACCTCGGCCATACCTTCGGCCACGCGGTCGAAACCTTCACCCGATACGAGACCTGGCTGCACGGTGAAGCGGTGGGCCTCGGTCTGGCGATGGCCGCAGACATGTCGATGCGCCTCGGCTGGCTGAAGCCCGAGGATGCCGAGCGCTGCCTGAAGCTGATCGAGCGCGCCAAGCTGCCGGTGCGTCCGCCGGCGGCGATGACCCCGGACGATTTCCGCAGCCTGATGGCGCGCGACAAGAAAGTGGCCGCCGGCAAGTTGCGCCTGGTGCTGATGCGGGCGATCGGCGAAGCGGCGACCACGGCCGATTTCGATGTTGCCGCGCTTGATGCCACGCTGGACCATTTCTGCACCCCTTCCGACGCAGCGGGCACCGCGACGCAAGCCGCATGACGCTCGCGCCCTACGCTGCGCGCGAGGATCGCTCGCGAGGCCGCCGCCACGCCGAAGCGCCGCCGCAGGGCCGCAGCGAGTACCAGCGCGATCGTGATCGCATCATCCATTCGGCGGCGTTCCGCCGGCTCGAATACAAGACTCAGGTCTTCGTCAGCCACGAAGGCGATCTCTATCGCAATCGCCTGACCCATTCGCTGGAAGTCGCCCAGATCACCCGCAGCCTCGCCCGCGGCCTGCATCTGAACGAGGACCTCGCCGAAACCATCGCTCTCGCCCACGACCTCGGCCACACGCCCTTCGGCCACGCCGGCCAGGACGCCCTCGACGACTGTCTAAAGACGCAAGGAGGCTTCGAGCACAACGCGCAAAGCCTGCGGGTGGTCGATGAGCTCGAAGACAAGTACGCCGAGTTCCGCGGCCTGAACCTCACGTTCGAAACCCGCGAAGGCATCCTCAAGCACTGCTCGCTGAGCCGCGCGGCGACGCTCGGCGATGTCGGCGAGCGCTTTCTGAGCAAGCAGCAGCCTGGCCTCGAAGCCCAGCTGACCAACATCGCCGACCAGATCGCCTACAACAATCACGATGTCGACGACGGCCTGCGCGCCGGCCTGCTGAGCATCGAACAGATGTGCGAAGTGCCGCTGTTCGCGCGCTTCCACGCTGAAGTCACGGCGCGCTACACGGCGCTGACGCCGCGCCAGCTGCGCCATGAAACGATCCGCCGGATGATCAACGCGCTGGTCATCGATCTGCACAGCGAAACCACGCGGCGTCTGGCCGAGCAGGAGTTGGCCGATATCGACGCCGTGCGCAGCCATGGCAAGCCGCTGGTCTCGTTCAGTGAAGCGATGCAGCGCGAAAACCGCGACCTGAAGCGCTACCTCAGCGAGCACCTGTACAGCCACCACCAGGTCTACCGGGTGATGCACAAGGCCCGGCGCATCGTCCGCGAGCTGTTCGAAGCGCTGCATGCCGACATCCGCCTGCTGCCGCCTGAGTTTCATGCCGCGGCGGGCGCTGCGGCAGCGACCGCCGGCGAGACCGGGCAGGCGCGGGTGGTGGCGGATTACGTGGCGGGGATGACGGATCGCTTTGCGCAGGATGAGCACGCGCGGCTGTACGACTTGAGGCAGTTGCGATGAACCGGTCCGTCTGCTGACACGCTGGAGCGACGACCTTGGCTCGCCTCCCCCGCCTGACCGTCCCCGGCTACCCGCACCACGTCATTCAGCGCGGCAACAACCGGCAGCCGGTATTCGTCGACGATCAGGACCGGGAAACCCTGCTCGGTCTGCTCAGCGAGTACGCGACGAAGCACAGGGTGGCGATCCATTCCTGGGTGCTGATGGGCAACCATTTCCACCTGCTGGCCACGCCGTCCACCGATAAGGGCTTGCCGCTGATGATGCAGGCGCTCGGCCGGCGGTACGTGCAGATCTTCAACCGGCGCCATGTGCGCACCGGCACGCTCTGGGAAGGGCGTTATCGCGCCACTTTGGTGCAGACCGATCGCTACCTGCTCGCCTGCATGGCCTACATCGATCTCAATCCGGTGCGCGCCGGGCTGGTGACGAAAGCGGCCGACTGGCGCTGGTCCAGCCATCGCCATTACATCGGGCTGCATCAGGATCGGCTGCTGACACCGCATCCGCTGTGCTGGGCGCTTGGTAACACACCATTCGCGCGCGAAGCGGCTTATGCCGATCTGGTGCAACAAGGTGTCGCGCTTGATCAGCAGGCGCTGCTCACCGATGCAACGCTCAAAGGCTGGGCATTGGGCGATCGCGCGTTCCTTGACCAGATCGAAGTGCAGTCCGATCGTCGGACTACGCGTGGTCGCGCTGGTCGGCCAGCGCTGAAAAAACCGGGCTGATCGGCGCTCAGGTTCGGCACGTTTCAACTTTAAACAAATAATTAACAACAGATTTCAACCTGTCCCCAATTTAAATGCGGGCCGGCGTCAGGCGAAATTAATATGTATCTGACCCCAATTAAATATGGGGCTGTGGTCTTGGCATTCTTGTTGCGGCGCAGTACGCTCCTGTCCCCCTGCCAGACCTTCCTCAGGTTAGCCATGTCGCACGAGCCCGCATCACCCGCCCAGCGTCTGCACGCCGAACAGCACGGCCTGTACCGCAAGTCCAATGAGCATGACGCCTGCGGCATCGGCTTCATCGCCAACATCAAGGGCGACAAGGCGCATTCGATCGTCGAGCAGGGGCTGCTGATCCTGAAGAACCTCGAGCATCGCGGCGCGGTCGGTGCCGACCCGCTGATGGGCGATGGCGCCGGCATCATGATCCAGGTGCCGGATCAGCTCTATCGCGAGGAAATGGCCAAGCAGGGCGTCGAACTGCCGCCGCTTGGCGAGTACGGCGTCGGCATGGTGTTCCTGCCGAAGGAAAGTGCTTCGCGTATCGCCTGCGAGCAGGAGATCGAGCGCGCTGTCGTCGACGAAGGGCAGATCGTGCTCGGCTGGCGCGACGTGCCGGTCGATCTGAACATGCCGATGTCGCCGACCGTGCGCGCCAAGGAGCCGGTGATCCGCGAGATCTTCATCGGCCGCGGTCCGGACATCACGGTGACCGACGCCTTGGAACGCAAGCTCTACGTGATCCGCAAGGCTTCCGGCCACGCGATCCGCGGCCTGAACCTGATCCACGGCAAGGAATTCTTCGTGCCGTCGATGTCGGCGAAGACCGTCGTCTACAAGGGTCTGTTGCTAGCCGATCAGGTCGGCGTCTATTACCTCGATCTGCAGGACGAGCGCTGCGTCTCGGCCCTCGCGCTGGTTCATCAGCGCTTCTCGACCAACACCTTCCCGGAATGGCCGCTGGCTCATCCGTACCGGATGGTCGCGCACAACGGCGAGATCAACACGGTCAAGGGCAACTTCAACTGGATGCGCGCCCGCGAAGGCGTGATGAAGTCGGCCGAGCTGGGCGACGATCTGCAAAAACTCTTTCCGCTGATCTACGAAGGCCAGAGCGATACCGCCTGCTTCGACAACGCCCTCGAACTGCTGGTGATGGCCGGCTACCCGATCGCCCACGCGATGATGATGATGATTCCCGAGGCCTGGGAAAATCACACGTTGATGGACGAGCAGCGCCGTGCGTTCTACGAGTATCACGCGGCGATGATGGAGCCCTGGGACGGCCCGGCGGCGATCTGCTTCACCGATGGCCGTTACATCGGCGGCACGCTCGATCGCAACGGCCTGCGCCCCTGCCGCTTCATCGAAACCGACGATGACCTCGTGGTCATGGCCTCGGAATCCGGCGTGTTGCCGATCGAGGAATCGCGGATCACCAAGAAGTGGCGCCTGCAGCCGGGCCGCATGTTCCTGATCGACCTTGAAGAAGGCCGGATCATCGAAGACGAGGAAATCAAGGACACCTATGCCAGTGCCGAGCCGTACAAGGCCTGGATCAACCGCGTGCGCATCAAGCTCGACGAGCTGAAGACGCTGCCGGCGAAGAACCCGCAGGAGCCGTCGTCGGTGTCGCTGCTCGATCGCCAGCAGGCGTTCGGCTATACGCAGGAAGACATCCGCGTGCTGATGTCGCCGATGGCCGTCGCCGCCGAGGAAGCCACCGGCTCGATGGGCAACGATTCGCCGCTGCCGGTGATGTCGAACAAGCTGAAGCCGCTCTACAGCTACTTCAAGCAGCTGTTCGCGCAGGTCACCAATCCGCCGATCGATCCGATCCGCGAAGCGATGGTGATGTCGCTGGTGTCGTTCATCGGCCCGAAGCCGAACCTGCTCGACACCGCCAACCTGAATCCGCAGATGCGTCTGGAAGTGAGCCAGCCGGTGCTCGACTTCTCCGACATGGCGAAGCTGCGCGACATCGGCGCGCACACGCGCGGCAAGTTCAAGAGCTACGAGATCGACATCTGCTATCCGGTCGCCTGGGGCAAGGAAGGCGTGGAAGCACGCCTGGCCAGCCTGTGCGCGACGGCGGTCGATGCGGTCAAGGATGGCCACAACATCCTGGTGCTGACCGATCGCAAGATGGACGCCGATTTCGTTGCGATCCCGGCTTTGCTCGCCACCTCCGCGATCCATCTGCACCTGGTCAACAAGGGCCTGCGTACCTCCACCGGCCTGGTCGTCGAGACCGGTTCGGCGCGTGAAGTGCACCATTTCGCGCTGCTCGGCGGTTACGGCGCGGAAGCGATCCATCCGTATCTGGCGATGGAAACGCTGGGCGCGATGGCCCAGGGCCTGCCGGGCGAATTGAGCCCGGATCAGGCGATCTACAACTACAAGAAGGCGGTGTCGAAGGGCCTGATGAAGGTCATGTCGAAGATGGGCATCTCGACCTGGATGTCCTACTGCGGCGCGCAGATCTTCGAAGCGATCGGCCTGAACCGCGCGGTGATCGACAAGTATTTCAGCGGCACGCCGTCGTCGATCGAAGGCATCGGTGTGTTCGAAGTCGCCGAAGAGGCAGTGCGTCTGCACAAGCTCGCCTTCGGCAACGACAAGGTGCTGGCCAACATGCTCGATGCCGGCGGCGAGTACGCCTTCCGCGTTCGTGGCGAAGAGCACATGTGGACGCCGGACGCGATCGCCAAGCTGCAGCATTCGACCAAGGCGAACAGCTTCTCGACGTACAAGGAATACGCCCAGATCATCAATGATCAGAGCAAGCGTCACATGACCTTGCGCGGCCTGTTCGAGTTCAAGGTCGATCCGGCGAAAGCGATCCCGATCGACGAAGTCGAACCGGCGAAGGAAATCGTCAAGCGCTTCGCCACTGGTGCCATGTCGCTCGGCTCGATCTCGACCGAAGCGCACGCGACACTGGCCGTGGCGATGAACCGCATCGGCGGCAAGTCCAACACCGGCGAAGGCGGCGAAGATCCTGCGCGTTATCGCCTCGAGAAGCAGGGCATCGTCATCAAGGACGGCGCGACGATGGCGTCGGTCATCGGCGAAGA
>NZ_CAISIQ010000348.1 GCF_903885465.1 uncultured Nevskia sp. | reverse complement strand
GAGATGATCGCTTGGCCGGCGTAGGTCTTGTGATTGACGCCGTAGACGAACATCGGCGTGTCATCTTTCGACGGCGCCGACAAGACGACTTTTTTCGCGCCTGCGTCGAGGTGCTTCTGCGCCGTGAGCTTGTCGAGAAACAGGCCGGTCGATTCGATGACCACTTCGGCACCGACATCAGCCCACTTCAGGTTTGCCGGATCGCGTTCCTGGGTCAGGCGGATCTTCTTGCCGTTGACGAACAGGGCGCCGTCCTTGATCGCGATCTCGCCCTTGAAGCGGCCGTGCACGGAGTCATAAGCCAGCATGTAGGCGAGGTAATCCGGCTCGAGCAGATCGTTGATCGCGACGATTTCGATGTCACCACCGAAGTTCTGCACAGCAGCACGCAGCACATTGCGACCGATGCGGCCGAAACCATTGATGCCAACTTTGACTGCCATGATGTTCCTCTGAAGGTCGGTGGATCGCCCTGATTGCGGACGCGCCCCGGACGATCATCGGATGCGGGCGGCCCATTTCGCTGAGTTGCAAGCGGGGCCGCATTTTAGCCCAGCGCCAAAAAAGCGGGGCCGACATTCGCCGGCCCCGCTCCACAACAGGAGATATCTGCTACGTCGCAGCCGTCAACGGCGGTTCAGATCAGTTCTCAAGTCAGTTCAAGGTGAAGTTGATCGGCAACTCGACGAGGAACTCGGTGTACTCCGGGCTCACGGTCGCCGGCACCGGCGGGAACTTGCCGATGCGCTTGAACACTTCCTTGGCTTCCTTGTCCAGTTCGATGAATCCCGACTTGGTAATCAGCTGCACGTCGAGGATCGAACCATCACGGGAGATCTGCACGCGCAGCTTGACCACACCCTCTTCCTCGTTGCGCAAGGATTTGGCCGGGTACTGCACGTTCTGCTGGATCACGCTCTGCAGCGTGTTGTAGTACGTCGTTGGAACGCCGGTGCCGACTGCCCGCGCCGGAGGCGCTGGCGGTGCCGGTGGTGCTGGCGGTGGCGCCGGTGGCACCGTCGGCACATCCACGGCATCCGGTGCGTTGGTCGTCGGTGCTTCGATCGGCGGCGGCGTCGGAGACGGCGTCGGGACGATCTTCGGCGGTTCCTTCGGCGGCGGCGTTGGAGGCGGCGGTGGCGGTGGCGGCGGCGGGGGTGGAGGAGGTGGGGGTGGCGCCAGTTCGACGATCAGCTGTTTCTTGGCTTTCGGCGGCAGATTCACCGTCGGTCGCACCAGCTGAATGAGGAACAGGATCAGCGTGCCGTGGAAGATGATCGAGACGATCAGTCCCGTACTCCACGTCTGCTTGCCCTTCTTGGGAGGATTGCTCACTGGGTATAGCTCCAGCCCGTCACTGCTGGGCTTCGGCCATCAACGAAACCTTATAGAACCCGGAAGCGCCGACGAGGCTGATGAGATCGACGACCTTGCCGTATTCCACGCCCTTGTCGGAGCGGATGTAGACGAGGTTGTCGGCCTGCTTCGCCGAAATGGCGCGCAAGGCTTCACCGAGCTGTTCGAAGGGCACCTGCTGGGTCAGCGGGCCATTGTTGATGAAGTACTCGTTCGCTGTATCGATCGAGATGATGAGGGGATCGCGCGGTTTGCCCATCTCGTCGAGAGAGGCTTTCGGCAGTTCGATCGGAAGTGTCGGCAGCATCAGTGGCGCCGTGACCATGAAGATGATCAGGAGCACCAGCATCACGTCGACCATCGGCGTGATGTTGATTTCGGCGACCGGCGACATCTCGCCTTCTTCGCCGTCTCCTGACGAGACCTTTACGTTCAGGCCCATGGCGTCAGCTCTTGGCGCCTGGGGCGAAACGCTTGGCCAGACGGCCGGCGTAGATGCCCACTGCGGTGCCGATGCGGCCCGAGTAGCGGCCCATGTCGGTCGACAGCTTGTTGTAAGCCATGATCGCCGGGATTGCCGCGACCAGGCCGATGCCGGTGGCGAACAGCGCTTCGGCGATACCCGGAGCAACGGTCGCCAGCGAAGTGTCGCGGTTGGCGGCGATGCCGGTGAAGGTGTTCATGATGCCCCACACGGTGCCGAACAGGCCCACGAACGGAGCAGCCGAGCCGACCGTCGCGAGGAACGGCAAGCCCTTGTTCAGGCGACGGATCTCGTTGGACATTTCCAGGCGCATCGCATGCTCGATGCGATCACGCACTTCGTGCAGCGCTTCGTGGCTGTGCTCGCCCGAACCTTCGCGCCACTCGGCATTGCCGGCTTCGATGACCGAAGCAAGCGGATGCTGCTTGTCGTCCGAGTAATTGATCATGTCTTCCAGCGTGCCGGTCTCGAGCTTGTTCTCGAGACGATTGATGGCACCGTTGGCTTTGGCAACAGCAAAGAACTTCTCGATCATCACCGTCCAACTCCAGACGGAGAAAAAGCCGAGCAGCAGCAGAATGCCCTTGACCACCGGGTCTGCCTGCCGCACGAGGCTCATGATCGAAAGGTCGGCCGGGTTGATGCTGCCGGCGGCTTCGGCCGCAATATTGATGAGACTGACTGCCACGTGAGGTACTCCGAAAGGTTGGTTCTTAGCGCCGAGGGTATGGCGAGGTGCTCGCAAGACTCGCACCAAAGCTGCACGGCGAAACGGGGAAGGCCGAATACTACTGACCTGTTACGGCAATAAGCAAGGTAATGAAGCGGTCTTAAAACCTTAATAATCGTATGGTTAGCGACGATTCAAGAATGAACCGTCCCGCATCATGAAGCGAGCCCGACGCTGGCGCGCCTTGCCTGACAAACGCTCAGCGCATCGTCACCAGTTCTTCGGAGCTGGTGGGATGGATCGCCACGGTGTCATCAAAGTCGCGCTTGGTGGCACCCATCCGCACTGCAACGGCAAAGCCCTGGATCATTTCGTCCGCACCGACGCCGATCACGTGCACGCCGATAACCTTCTGCTCCGGCCCGACACAGACCAGCTTCATCGCCGTCTCGTGCTTGTGCTCCAGCAGGCCGTAATAAAGCGCCTTGAAGCGCGTGCTGTAGATCTTGACCACATCACCATACCGCTTGCGCGCCGCGTCTTCACTCAAACCCACAGTGCCGATCGGCGGATGGCTGAAGACGACGCTGGCGATGTTGGCGTAATCGAGCTTGCGCTCGCTTTGACCATCGAACAGACGATCGGCCAGCCGACGTCCTGCCGCGATCGCCACCGGCGTCAGCGGCACGCGACCGGTGACATCGCCAACGGCGTGCACGCCTTCGCGGCTGCTGTTCTGCCAGTCATCAACGACGATATGGCCGGCGTCATCGAGCTCGACTCCGGCTTCAGCCAGCCCAAGCCCTTCAGTATTGGCGCGGCGGCCCGTCGCCCAGATCAAGGTATCGATGGCGATGGCCGCGCCATCGTTCAGGCTCGCGGCCAAGCTCGAGCCGCCGTCTTGCCGTTCGAGTCGCTGCACCTCGCAGCCGTAGCGGATGTGCACGCCTTGCTGCACCAATTCCGCACTCAAGGCCTCGCCGAGCATGGCGTCGAAACTGCTCAGCAAACGCTGGCCGCGGACGATCAGCGTCACCTCGGCGCCCAGCGCGCGCAGTACGCCGCAGAGCTCGACGGCGATGTAGCCTGCACCGACCACGGCAACCCGTTTCGGCATCGCCTGCAGCGCGAAGAAACCATCGGAATCGATGCCCAGTTCGGCGCCGGGAATGGTCGGCCGCTGCGGCTTGCCGCCAGTGGCGATCAACACGTGTCGCGCAGCGATCACCGTGTCCCCACAAGCGACGCGGCCATCCGGCAGCAGGCGACCATAGCCTTCGACCAGGCTCACGCGATCGCGATCCAGCCCGTCCCGGTAGATGCCGTTCAGGCGCCGGATATAAGCCTCGCGACGTTCGACCAGCGTCGCCCAATCATGGCTGTATGCCGAAATCTCGAAGCCGTAGCCAGCCGCTTCAGCCAAGGTGCCGGCGATCTGCGCGGCATGCCACATCAGCTTTTTCGGCACGCAACCGACGTTGACACAGGTGCCGCCCAAGCGCGCCGGCTCGATCAACACCACCTTGGCCCCGTACTGCGCTGCACGCCGCGCCGTGGCGATGCCGCCGCTGCCGCCGCCCAGCACGGCGAGATCGAACGTCTGGTCCTGCGTGGTCATCGTTATTGCCTCGAAGTGGTGCGCGCGGCGCACCGGTTCAGCTGCCAGCCTGGGAGGCTCAAGCGCGCTTCCATTTAATGCCACAACCGACACTGGGAATCTGGTTCTCGCCAACCGCGCGTCCCGCCAGCAGAGCGTCCAGCGCGGCCCGCAGATCAACGCCGGTCACCGGCTTGCCATTGCCCGGACGCGAATCATCGAGTTGACCGCGATAAGCCAGTTTCATTACGCCGTCGAAGACGAAGAAATCCGGCGTGCAGGCCGCCTGATAGGCGCGCGCCACGGTCTGCGACTCGTCATACAGATAGGGAAACGGAAAGTGCTCCCGTTGCGCCAGCGCCGCCATCTTGTCCGGCGCGTCATCCGGGTAATTCGCGGCATCGTTGCTGCTGATCGCGACGAACGAAACGCCCTGCGCGATGTAGTCCTGCGCCAGCTTCAGCAGGCCGTCGCGAATATGAATCACGTAGGGACAGTGGTTGCAGATGAACATCACCACGGTCGCGCGGTCTGACTGCAGCTCGGCCAGCGACAGACTGCGGCCGCTGACGGTGTCCGGCAGGCTGAAGGCCGGCGCCAGTGTCGCCAGCGGCAGCATCGTCGATGGGGTCAGCGCCATGTCATCTCCTTGCATCGAGGGGCGCGGCACACTCACCGCGCAGTGCGCCGGATTGTAGCCTTGCCCTCGCCTAGCCAAGCTGGCGACAAGGCCCGGCGCATTCGTTCTTATGCAGGGGTCACCACCTTGCATTACGCTATCTGCTTATCCGCATGACCCGATCACACGAGGAACCCGCAGTGACTCAAGCCACGAGCAGCTATCTCTTCACGTCCGAATCCGTCTCCGAAGGCCATCCGGACAAGCTCGCCGACCAGATTTCAGACGCCGTGCTCGACGCGATCCTCGCCCAGGACAAGCGCGCCCGCGTCGCCTGCGAAACCCTCGTCAAGACGGGCGTCGCGATCGTGGCCGGCGAAGTCACGACCTCGGCCTGGGTCGACCTCGAAGCGCTGGTGCGCAAGGTCATCATCGACGTCGGCTACAACTCCTCCGACGTCGGTTTCGACGGCGCCACCTGCGGCATCCTGAACATCATCGGCAAGCAGTCGCCGGACATCGCGATGGGCGTCGACGGCACCAAGAAGAAGGAAAAGGCTGCCGAAGATATCGGCGCCGGCGACCAGGGCCTGATGTTCGGCTACGCCTGCGACGAGACCAAGGAACTGATGCCGGCGCCGATCTATTACGCGCACCGTCTGGTCGAGCAGCAGTCGAAGATTCGCAAGGCCAAGAAGGGCGGCCTTGCCTGGCTGCGCCCGGACGCGAAGTCGCAGATCACGCTGCGCTACGAGAACGGCGTTGCCGTCGGCGTCGATGCGGTGGTGCTGTCAACCCAGCACAGCCCGGACATCAAGCTGAAAGACCTGCGTGAAGCGGTCATGGAATCGATCATCAAGCCGGTGATTCCGGAAAAGTGGATCAGCAAGGCGACCAAGTTCCACATCAACCCGACCGGCAACTTCGTCATCGGCGGCCCGGTGGGTGACTGCGGCCTGACCGGCCGCAAGATCATCGTCGACAGCTACGGCGGCTGGGCCCGTCACGGCGGCGGCGCCTTCTCCGGCAAGGACCCGTCCAAGGTC
>NZ_CAISIQ010000347.1 GCF_903885465.1 uncultured Nevskia sp. | reverse complement strand
GCCCAGCTCGGTCCGGATGCGCTGATCGGCGCCAGTTGCGGCGACTCGCTGGCACGCGCCGAAGCTGCCATTGCCGCTGGTGCCAGCTATGTCGCCTTCGGCCGCTACTTCGCCTCGAACACCAAGCCCGATGCACCGCCGGCTTCGCTGGCTACATTGACCATGGCCCGCAACCGTTTTGTCGTGCCGCTGTGCGCAATCGGCGGCATTACGCCGGATAATGGCGCGCCGCTGATCGCCGCTGGTGCCGACTGGCTGGCCGCCATCGACGGCCTGTTCGGCGATGGCGAACCGGCCGGCATTGAAGCCCGCGCCCGCGGCTACGGCGCGCTGTTCGTCGCCCCCTGATTCGAAGAACCCTGGAAACCGTCGTCCCATGTCCTTAGCCCCTCTCGAGCCTGAATCCCGATCCGACCAGTTGTTCAGCCGCGCTCAGGCCTCGATACCCGGCGGCGTCAATTCCCCGGTGCGCGCCTTCCGCGCCGTCGGCGGCACGCCGCGGTTCATCGCTTCGGCCGATGGCGCGACGATCACCGACGCCGACGGCAAGACCTATGTCGACTACATCGGCAGCTGGGGCCCGATGATCTTGGGCCATCAGCACCCGACGGTGCGTGACGCGATCATCAGGCAGGCGCAGATCGGCGTGTCCTACGGCGCGCCGACTGAAGCCGAGATCACCATGGCCGAACTGCTCTGCGCCCGCGTGCCGGGGCTCGAGCAGGTCCGCCTGTGTTCGAGCGGCACCGAAGCGACGATGAGCGCACTGCGCCTGGCCCGCGGCTACACCGGCCGCGACATGATTTTGAAGTTCGAGGGCTGCTATCACGGCCATTCGGACTCGCTGCTGGTCAAGGCCGGTTCCGGTGCCCTGACCTTCGGCGTGCCGACCTCACCCGGCGTGCCGGCCGATTTCGCCAAGTACACCTTGACCGCCGATTACAACGATCTCGCCTCCGTTGACGCCCTATTCAAGGCCAATGCCGGCAAGATCGCCTGCGTGATCGTCGAGCCGGTGGCCGGCAACATGAACTGCATCCTGCCGAAGCCGGGCTTTCTGGAAGGTCTGCAGACGCTTTGCAAGGCCGACGGGGCGCTGCTGATCTTCGACGAAGTGATGACCGGCTTCCGCGTCGGCCCGAAGGGCGCGGCCGGCGTCTACGGCATCACGCCGGACATGGTCACCCTGGGCAAGATCATCGGTGGCGGCCTGCCGGTCGGTGCCTTCGGCGGCCGGCGCGACATCATGCAGAAGCTGTCCCCGGCCGGGCCGGTCTACCAGGCCGGCACCTTGTCCGGAAACCCGCTGGCGATGGCCGCTGGCGTAGCACTCTTGACTGCGCTCGATGACGCCGCGATCTACGCGCAGCTGGAAAAGACCACCGCTGCGATCCTCGCCGGCCTGAACCAGGAAGCGAAAGCTGCCGGCATCCCGTTCACGACCGTCCAGATCGGCTCGATGTTCGGCCTGTTCTTCACCGACCAGCCGGCGATCACCAGCTTTGCCGAAGTCACCGCCTGCAATCTCGAGCACTTCAAGCGCTTCTTCCACGCGATGCTTGAGCGCGGCATCTATCTGGCGCCCTCGGCTTACGAGGCAGGTTTCGTGTCGGCCGCCCACGGCCCGCGCGAGGTCGAGCTGACGATTGCCGCGGCGAGGGAAGCCTTTGCGGAGCTGAAAGCGGCATGAGCGATAACGCCGGCTTCGTCGCCAAGCTACGGAAGAAGATCAACAAGGGCGATTCCTGGCTGACCTATGACCTCGGCCGCCTGTTCACCGACGAGAAGCTCAACGACGATGCGATCGAGATCATCGAAGAGCGCCTGCTGATCGCCGACGCCGGCGTCGAGGCCACCACCCAGCTCTGCGACACGCTGCGAAACGAGGTGATGGCCGGCCGGATCAAGACCGAGGCGCAGCTACGCAAGGAGCTGAAGAAGGCGCTGCTTGCCATCATCGGGCCCTGCGCCAAGCCGCTGCTGGTGCCGAGCTACATCAAGCCTTACGTGATTTTCGTCGCCGGCATCAACGGCGCCGGCAAGACCACGACCATCGGCAAGATGGCCGCGAAGATGAAGAAGGAAGGCAAGAGCGTGCTGCTGGCCGCTGGCGATACCTTCCGTGCGGCGGCGGTCGAGCAGCTGACCACCTGGTCCGAGCGCGCCGGCGTGCCGATCCTTTCGCAAGGTGCCGGCGCCGATTCGGCCTCGGTGATCTTCGACGCCGTGCAGGCCGCGAAAGCGCGCGGCATCGACGTGGTGATCGCCGATACCGCCGGCCGCCTGCATACCCAGAGTCATCTGATGGATGAACTGCGCAAGATTCGTCGCGTCGTCCAGAAGCTCGATGCCTATGCGCCGCACGAGGTGATGCTGGTGGTCGACGGCACCGCGGGCGGCAATGCGCTGAACCAGGCCGTGCAGTTTCACGAAGCGATCGGCCTGACCGGTCTGACCATCACCAAGCTCGATGGCACCGCCAAGGGCGGCGTGCTGCTGGCGATCGCCAAGCGGCTGGCGCTGCCGGTGCGCTATGTCGGACTGGGCGAAGCGATCGACGATCTCGAAGTCTTCGACGCCGAGGCCTACGCCGAAGCGCTGGTCGGTGGCGCGGCACTGGGAGAGCCACGGTGAGCAACGACGCGCTGATCCGCTTCACCGGCGTCAGCCATCACTATGGCGACAGCAGCCGGGAAATTCTCAGCAATGCCGATTTCGCGCTGGCGCGTGGCGAAATGGCCTTCCTGACCGGCCCGAGCGGCGCCGGCAAGTCGACGATGCTGAAGCTCATTGCCCGGCTTGCCCGGCCGACACTCGGCGAGATCATCGTCGACGGCCAGCGGCTGTCGGCCCTGCGCCCGCGCGAGGTGCCGGCCTATCGCCGGCAGTTCGGCATGATCTTCCAGAACTTCAATCTGCTGGCTGATCGCACGGTGTTCGACAACGTGGCGATACCGCTGATCATCCGCGGCCATAGTGGCGATGACATTGCCCGACGCGTGCGGGCAGCGCTCGACGCGGTCGGCCTCCGAGGCAAGGAACGCCACTGGCCGCAGACCTTGTCCGGCGGCGAGCAGCAGCGAGTCGGCATCGCCCGCGCGGTGGTCGCAAAGCCGCGGCTGCTGATCGCCGACGAACCGACTGGCAACCTCGATCCCGAGATGGCGCAGGAAGTCATGCAGCTGTTCAATCGCTTCAACGAAGTCGGCGTCAGCGTGCTGGTCGCCACTCATGCCCTGGGCCTGATCTCGCGGCTACCGCATCGCATCCTGCGCCTGGAAAACGGCCTGCTGACCCAGATCAAGGCCAGCGAATTCGATTACACCGACGACGCCGAGGAGCAGAGCGCATGAGCAATGCACGGCGAGTCGGCAATACCCCGAGCGGTTTCTCGCGCTGGCTGCTCGAACACACGCGAGCGATCTCCGCGACCCTGGACCAGCTGAAACGGCGGCCGTTCGGTACCTTGCTGACCGCTTTCGTGATCGGCGTGACCTTGGCGTTGCCGGCCGGCTTGTACTCGGTGCTCGGCAGCCTCGATGCGGCGTCGAGCGGTCTCAAAGGCTCGCTGCGCGCCTCGCTGTTCCTGCGCGACAACCTCGATGACGCGGCTGGCCAAGCGCTGGCTGCGAAGCTGGCGAAACGCCCCGGCGTGGCCGAAGCGCGCTACATCTCCCGCGATCAGGCACTGGCCGAGTTCAAGGCCCATTCCGGCTTCGGCGAAGCGCTGGACATCCTCGACAGCAATCCGTTGCCGGCAGTGATCGTCGTCACCCCGGATAGCAAGGCGCCCAAGGCGCAGGCCTCGGCGATGCTCGACGAGATGACCAAGCTGCCGGAAGTCGAAAGCGCGCGACTGGATCGCGAATGGCTGGAGCGGCTGTACGCGATCCTCGCCATCGTCGAACGCCTGGTATTGCTGATCGCCGGGGCGCTGGCGATCGCCGTGCTGGCGGTGGTCGCCAACACGATCCGGCTCGATATCTCGGCTCGACGCGAGGAAATCGTCGTGCTGAAGGTGATCGGCGCTTCGAATGGCTTCATTCGCCGGCCCTTCCTCTACACCGGCCTGTGGTACGGCCTGACCGGCGCGTTGCTGGCCTGCCTGATGGTGATTGGCGCGCAAGTTGCCTTGTCAGAACCAGCGGCGAATCTGGCGGGCCTTTATGGTGTCGGTGCCGGTTTCGGCGCGCTGGCGGCCGACACGGTATTCGCCGTGTTTGCCACCGGGGCCGCGCTGGGCTGGTTGGCGGCGTTCTGGACCGTCGGCCGTCACCTCGGCGGCATCGAGCCGGATTGAACCTTGGCGACAGCCTGCAGGCCTATGCCCTGAGGCTATCGAACTTCGAATTTTGTGGTGAACTTCTTTTGGTCTTAGCACTCCAATTTCGCGAGTGCTAATATTTTGCGAAACATGGGGACCATGATGACTGCTCTCGCACTATCACCACGGGCTGCTTCGTTTCCGGTGCCGCTGGCCGGCAGCCTAGATACCTACATCCGTTCGGTCAGCCAGATTCCGCTGCTGACGCCGGACGAAGAACAGAAGCTCGCGCACGAACTGCACGACGACGGCAATCTCGCGTCGGCGCAGAAACTGGTGCTGTCGAACCTGCGCTTCGTCGTCCATATCGCCCGTGGCTATCAGGGCTACGGCCTGCCGCTGTCCGATCTGATCCAGGAAGGCAACATCGGCCTGATGAAGGCGGTGAAGCGGTTCGATCCGGGCGTCGGCGTGCGTTTGATCAGCTTCGCCGTGCACTGGATCAAGGCCGAGATCCACGAGTACATCCTGAAGAACTGGCGCATCGTCAAGATCGCCACCACCAAGGCGCAGCGCAAGCTGTTCTTCAACCTGCGCAAGTCCAAGACCCATCTCGGCTGGATGACCCAGTCGGAAGTCGAGGCGGTGGCGAAGGACTTGAAGGTCAAGCCGGAAGAAGTGCTGCAGATGGAATCGCGCCTCGGCGGCGCCGATGTTTCGTTCAGCGCCTCGCCGGACGATGGCGAGGAATCCTCCTTCGTCCCCGAGGATTATCTGGCCGACCGTCACGACGCCTACTCGGCGATCGAGGAAGCCGAATGGCAGGACGCCCGCGAAGCCCGCATGAGCACCGCGATGGCGGCCCTCGACGATCGCTCGCGCGACATCCTGAAGCGCCGCTGGCTGGCCGATGAATCGAAGGCTGGCCTGCAGGAACTCGGCGACGAGTACGGCGTGTCGGCCGAGCGCATCCGCCAGATCGAGGTCGCGGCGATGAAGAAGCTGCGCAAGGCGATCGAGGTGGAGGCAGAACCGGCCTGATCATCGGTTCCGATACGCAAAAAGCCCGGCAATGCCGGGCTTTTTTTGGCTGCCGCCGGACCGCTCAGATCAGGTAATGATCGACCAGCAGCGCCGTGAAGATCCCCATCAGATAGACGATCGAGTAGCCGAAGGTCTTCATGTTCAGGCCCTTGCGCGGCGCGAACTTGATCTGGAAAGCCAGCTGCAGGAAGCGCCCACCGAGCGCGAGCGCGGCGACCAAGTAAAGCCAGCCACTCATGCCGACTGCAAACGGCAGGATGGTCACGGCCATCAACAGGAAGGTGTAGAGCAGCACCTGGGTCGCGGTGTAGTCGACGCCATGAGTGACCGGCAGCATCGGCACGCCGACCTTGGCGTATTCCTCGCGGCGCTCGATCGCCAGCACCCAGAAATGCGGCGGCGTCCAGATGAAGATGATCAGGAACAGGATCAGCGCGTGCGGATCGACGGTGCCGGTGACCGCCGCCCAGCCGAGCACTGGCGGTGCCGCACCGGAAGCGCCGCCGATGACGATGTTCTGCGGCGTCGCACGCTTCAGGAACAACGTGTAGACGCCGGCATAGCCAACCAGGGTCAGCTGGGTCAGCACGGCGGTCAGCGGGTTGACCAGGAACCACAGCACGATGAAGCCGGCAAGGCCCAGAAAGGTCGCGAAGGCGATCGACTCGGTCAGGCTCAAGGTTCCGGTGACCAGCGGCCGGCCGCAGGTGCGCGCCATGCGGGCATCGATTTCGCGATCGATGATTTGATTGACTGCCGCCGCAGAGGCCGCCTGCAACGAAATGCCCAATGTTCCCCAGATCAGCGCCGCGAACGGCGGTAGGCCGGGTACGGCGAGGAACATGCCGACGATCGCGGTGAACACGATCAGCATGACCACGCGCGGCTTGCACAGCTCGTAGTACTCGCGGCCACGCGACACCGGTGCAGCAGCGATCGCATCGACACCCGGCACGGCCTGGGCTTTCAGCGAGGTGGGGGTTCTGCTCATGATCGTTCGGCTTCGGATTTCAGGACTGCCCTGGACGAGGCGGGGCGCCGTGCCAGACCGTGTAGTTCAATGCCAGCACCGCCAGCAACAGCAGCGCCGCACCGGCGTTGTGGGCATCGGCCAGCCATAGCGGCAGCTGTAGATGAATCAGCCCGATACCGATTAGCACCTGCAGCGCCAGCGCGCCCAGCAGCACCAGCGCCAGTTGCCGGTATGGCGCTCGCTTCAGGCTCAGCAGATAGGCGGCGATGCCGATCAGCACCAGGCTCAAGACCAGCGCGCCGTAGCGATGCACGAGATGGATCGTCGCACGCGCGGCGACATCGAGAATGCCGCCTTCGTAATCGATGCCGAGGCCGTGCCACAGCTTGAAGGCCACGCCGAGTTCGCCCTTCGGCGCAAAGCTGCCGTGACAGGCCGGAAAGTCAGGACAGGCCAGTGCGGCGTAGTTGGTGCTGGTCCAGCCGCCGAGAAAGATCTGGCAACAGAGCAGCAGCAGCGCGGCGATCGACAGCGGCTTCAACAGGGCGGCACGCAGCGGCGCAGCCTGCGGTTGATCGGATGGCGCCCGCGTCCCCAGCCACATCCAGAACACCAGCGACAAGGTCGTGAGACCCAGCAGCAGATGGGTGGTGACAATGATCGGCTTGACCTTCCAGGTGACGGTCAGGGCCCCGAACACGATCTGCATCAGCACCACGCCGACGGTCGCTGTCGCCAGGCTGCGCGGCAGACGGCCACTGCGATCACGCCAGGCGAGCACGGCCAATGCGCCGATCAGCAAGCCGACGATGCCGGCGAGATAGCGATGGACCATCTCCTTCCAGGCTTTCGGCGCCTCGACCGGCCGTTCTGGATACGCGGCTTCGGCGGCGGCAACTTCATGGTCGGCATCCGGCACGCCGATGTGGCCATAGCAACCGGGCCAATCCGGGCAGCCCAAACCTGCGTGCGAGAGGCGCACGTAAGCACCGAGCACGATCAGGCAGAAAGTGAGAACCAGGGTCAGCAGGTTCAGGCGATGGAAGGTCTGGAGCATGGGGTGTCGTGTTTCGAGCCGCGCATTTTACTACTGTGATGGTGCGGCGACTTCGCCGCCGACTGGGCCACGAATCATCCGATCGAGGACAACTTCAGCAACTTCTTCAGATCGTCCAGCAAGCCGCGCTGCAGCTTGTCGGCATCGGCCTGATCCTTGTAGACCATCAACCAGTTGCCGTTCGGATCGATCAGATACAGCGCTTGGCGGTCACTCGGTTTGAACACGTCCTCGGCACGCTGACCCGCAGGGCCGACGTCAGCGACGATGTGCAGGATCTTGTGTGTCTCGCTCAGCTGCGCGGCTGCGGCAGTGGCGGCCGCCGCATCGGGCACGATGTAGACGAGTTGCAGACGGTCCTTGTTGATCCCCGCAGCACCGAGGGCAAGCCGCGTCTGGCGACCCAGTACCAGACGATCGCTGCAGGCAGCGTCGCAAGTCTCCGTGCCGAGCTGGACGAGGCTCCAACGGCCGGTCAGCAGTTCCGGCAGGGGCTCGCCGCCGACGTTCCGAAGTTCGAGTTTCGGCAATGGCTGGGTCGGCAGCACCAGTTCGCCGTAGTTGGTGGTCAGCGTCGGCCGCATGCCATTGCTGTACAGCACCCAGGCAGCGATCAGCGGCCCGATGAACAGGGCGCCGAGCAGCACAAGGGTCAGACGGGATCGGCGCAGTTTTGCGGCTTGCGGATTCATGGACGTCGTTTCAGGTTGAGCTTGAGGAAAATCACCAGCAGAGTCGCGGCAAACGCGAACCACTGCGCGGCATAGCCGTAATGGCGTTGTGGCGGGAAGCGACGATCGCCCTGCGACCATTCGCGCAGATAACCGTCCGGCGCATCCGGCGCCAGCAACAGCATGCCGGCGGCCGTGTCGGCACCGTACAGGCAACGCAGATCGTCGGAGGTCGGATATTCGACGATGCGCGGCCAAGGCTGATCGGCACCGGCGCAATTATCGGTCTTCAGCCGCAGCGCCGGTTGCGGCAGCGAACGCCACAGACCGCTGAGCGTCACGGGTCCCGCGGGTACCGGCAACTGCGGCAGCACGCGACGGTCCGGATTCTGCGGCACCCAGCCCCGATTGATCAGCGCGATGCCGCCGGATGCGAGCCGGATCGGCGTCAGCACTTGGTAGCCGGGCGTGCGGTCGTGGACCTGATTGTCGAGCAGAATCTGTCGGGCGCCGTCGTACTCGCCTGACGCTGCGGCCAGTACAGCGTCGGCGCCATCTGGCACTGCACTATCAACGCGCAAAGCTTCCGGAGACTGCGCGCCAGCGCTCAGGTATTGGGCATCGAGCGCTTCCCGCGCCAGGCCGCGATGCCACTGCCAGAGGCCGAGCCGGATGGTCAGCGCACAGCCGAGCACGGTGCCAAGAATCGCCCACCAAGGGGGGCGAAAACTCCAGCGCGAGGTCATGGCTGGCCGGCCCGGTATCGAAGCTGCGCACAGAGCCTTAACATTCCGGCAATCCCTTTCCAGACCTTGCCATGCTCGCCAAGCTGATTATCGCCGTGCTGCTGATCGCCATCGTCGTATCGCTGTTCTCGGCACTGTTCTTCATGCTGAAGGATTCCAGCAAGAGCAAACGCACGTTGCGGGCGCTGTCCATGAGAGTCGGACTGCAGGTGGCCTTAATCGTGTTCTTGCTGGTGGCGACGATGATGGGCTGGATTCATCCCCACGGCATCGGCGGCTGATGGACCTCGTTCCGGCGCCAGCGTTCACGATGTCTGCGCCG
>NZ_CAISIQ010000346.1 GCF_903885465.1 uncultured Nevskia sp. | reverse complement strand
GATGCGGCCATCCTGCGGCAGGCGCTTCTCGGCGATGTCGAGTTTGGCCATGATCTTGACGCGGGAGACGATCTTCGGCGCCAGCGAACGTGGCGGGTTGAGGATCTCGCGCAGCACGCCGTCGATGCGGAAGCGCACCGTCACCCGCGTCTCGAAGGTTTCGATATGGATGTCGGAAGCGTTTTCCTTGATCGCTTCGACGAGCAGGCCGTTGATGAACTTGATGATCGGCGCGTCGTCGTCGGTTTCCAGCAAGTCCTGCGCTTCGGCGAGCGCGGCACTCAAGCTGTCGATATCGGCGCTGTCTTCTTCGAGGCCATCGGCGAGCGCGGCGCTGGCGCCGGTCTGGCCTTCATAGGTCCGCTGCAGCAGCGCGTCGAATTCATCGAGGCTGACATTGCGCATCTTCACCGGCCGGCGCACGAAGCGCCGAGCTTCCTGCACGGCATCGATGCTGACGCCAGGACGGCAGACCAGTTCGACGGCGTCGCCGCGGTCGACCGAGACGATCAGTCCATGCCGTTTCGCAAACGCGAACGGCGGCCGGCGCAGGGCGGGGCTTGCAGCTTCCATGACAGTGCTCGCCTTCGGCTCAGTTACCGGACGGTGCAGCCGGGGCGGGCGCCGGAGCTGTTCGGGGGGCTGGGTTGGGAACCGGCTCAGGGCCCGGCTCCTGGACCATCGGTGGCGAAACGGGATTCGCGTCCTTGGCCGCCTGCTGGTCGGCCGCGTAGTTATCGAACGGTGCCAGCACCGGACGCGCGCCGCCGATCAGCGGCACGGCGCCCTGCGCGGCACGCAGTTCGGCATTGCGCACGCCGTCGTAGCGCTTGCGCGTGTAGTAGTCGGCGTCCTTGCGGTCGTCGAGGATCACCGGATGAATGAAGATCATCAGGTTGGTCTTGGCCTTGCGCACCGAGCGCGACTTGAACAGCGCACCGATCACCGGAATGCTCGACAGCAGCGGAATACGGCTCTGCGAATCGGTCAGCTGGTTGTCGATGAGGCCGCCGATGAACAGGATCTGATCGCCTTCCACGGACACCGAGTTGGTCACCGTACGCTTGTTGGTGATCAGGCTCGCGGTGCCGGCACCGCCGCTGGCGATGCCCGAGCTTTCCAGATCGATCTTCAGCTTGATGCCGTTGTTTTCGTTGACCGTCGGCGTGATGCCCAGCTTCAGGCCCACTTCCTTGCGTTCGATGGTTTGGAACGGATTCACCGAACCGTTGTTGGCGCCACCGCTGCCGGTGTTCGAGAAGCTGCCGGTCAGGAACGGCACTTCCTGGCCGACGGACAGCTTGGCTTCCTCGTTGTCGAGCGTGGTCAGCTGAGGCGTGGCGAGGATGTTGGTATCGCCATCGGAGGCCAGCGCGCGCAACAGCACGGCGAAGAACGAACCACCCGAGGTGAAGCCGCCGATGCCGGCGGTGGCGCCGGAACCGATCAGCGATGCCGCCGCCGTGACCAGCGTGCTGGTACCGCCGGTGGCGACCGCCGTGGTGGCACCGCTGGCGGCTGTGGCCAGGGACGACAAGGCGCCCTGGGTGCTCTGGTTGAGGATGCCGGTGATCGCGCCAGTGCTCGGGCTGTAGGCCGCGTAGTCGAGGCCGAGTTCGCTGGCCTTGGTCGCGCTGACTTCGGCGATGATCGCTTCGACCAGTACCTGGCGGCGGCGGATGTCGAGCTGGCTGATGACGTTGCGGATCGCCAGCATCGCCTTCGGTGCGGCGGTGACGACAAGCGAATTGGTGTCCTTGTCGGCGATCACGCGAGTGCCATCGGCACCACCGCCACCGGACGATGCCGCGGCAGATGCTGCGCCGCCGGCCGCTGCACTGGCGCCTGGACGCGAGCTGGCGCTGGCCGCCTGGGCATAGCCTTCGAGGATCGGCGCCAGGTTTTCCGCGCTCGCATAGTTCAGATAGAAGACTTGGGTATCGCCGCCGCTCGGGCCGGGCTGATCCAGGCGACGGACGATTTCCGCCATCCGGCTGCGCTCGCCTTTCTCGCCGCCGATCAGCACGCTGTTGCTGCGTTCGTCAGCGATGACGACGCCGGTCTGGGCGGTTGGATCGGCCTGCTTGCTGGCCTGCGACAAGGTCGTGAGGATGCGCACCACGTCGGTGGCGGCAGCGTTCTCGAGCTTGACGACTTCGATCTCGCGATCGCCGCTCTGATCGATCTGGGCGATCAGCCGCTCGATGCGCATGACGTTCGAGGCGCGGTCGGAAATGATCAGCGAGTTGTTGCCGGCGTAGGCCGCGAAATGGCCGGACTGGCTGATCAGCGGACGCAGGATCGCCACCAGCTGCGAGGCCGAAACGTTCTGCACCGTGTAGACGTGGGTGACGATCTCGTCGAACGGCACGCCGCGGCCGTTGGAGATCAGGCCGCCGCCGTCGGTACGGGCGTTGGTTTCCGGCACGATCTTGATCGCGTCACCGGCCGGGATCGCCGCGAAGCCTTGCACCTGCAGCACCGCGAGGAAAGTCTGGTAGACGCCGGCGGCATCCATCGGGCTGGCCGACACCACGGTGACCTTGCCACGCACGCGGGGATCGATGATGAAGTTCTTGCCGGTGACTTCGCTGACCGTCGCGATCAGCGTCGAGATTTCCGCATCCTTCAGATTCAGCGTGACTTCCGCACCGCGGTTGCGCCCCTGGGCCTGGGCCTGGGTCAGCACGGCGCTGCCGGTAGCTGCCACGAGCAGTGCTGCGGACAGCGTCAGCACAGTCTGTTTCAGGGTATTGCGTGCGTTCATGGCAAGGATCGGAAGAGCATTCGGTTGCGGCGGTCAAGCAATGAAGCCGCCGGTGTCACTTATTCGAGATTGATGCTGAAGTTCTGCGGCTGGCCGCCGCGATCGACCGTGAGATTGATCTGGGCGCTCTGACTGAGATCGGTCAGCAACTGCAGCGAGCGGGACGGATCATTCAGTGCCACGCCGTTCACCGAGGTGACGACATCGCCAGGCCGCAGGCCGGCAGCCGCGAACATCGCCCGATCGCGGCCCGGATAGATGCGGTAGCCGGACAAGCCACCGCCAGTGTTGACCGGCTGCACGCGGATGTAATTGGCCGCCTTGGACGGATCGGCCAGGATTTCCGAGCGGATCTCGCCGAGCGAGGTCAGGATGTCGTTCTCGCCGTCGGAACTCGGCGTTTCGACCAGATCGTCGCCGACTTGCGATGGCAGCAGGCTGCCACCGGGATTGTCCTTGTCGAGCCGCAGCGTCTCCAGCTTGCCGCCGCGGAGCAGGATGACGCGATCCGGGAAAATGGCCTGCAGCTGCACGCCACGGGCGATGTCATCACCGACGGCATAAGGCTTTTCGTCGCCGCCCTGGGTGGCGATCAATGCCCGCGATTGGCGGTCCTTGTCGTTGCGGCCGTTCGACAGGATGCCGAGCAGGGTCAGGTTCAGCTGGGTATCCGGTGCAGCGGCGAGATCGGAGAGCGCGGGATCGGCCGGTGCTGTGTACTGGCCGAACAGATGCGCTCCGGCAACTCGGCCGAGATCGACACCTGCCTTGGCAGCGGTGCGCGGTGACGTGGCCGCAGCCGGTTGCCACTGCGCGCTTTCCGGTACCGGCACCAAGGCCCAGACCAGACTCGCCATCATTTTCGCGATCACCACGACCAGCAGCAGGTTCGCCAGATACGGCAGGCGGGGACCATAGCGAGCCGCGAGCGCAGGCATTGCGCCGGGCAGGGCATTGAGTCGTGAACGGGAGAAAGTGGCCATCGGCGGCATGATAACGGGGCTTTGACAGTGGCGGGAATAATGTGATGCAGCCACGGGACATCGAACGGAGTTGCTGCGCTCGCTCCGTCTACAAGATTGCTGCCAGCGGCCTCCGGCTCCGGCAGCGCTGGACAATTCGGTACACTTCAGCGATGTCAGACCGCGACACTCGCAGCAATCAGGACTCCGGCACCGGTCTCATCGTCGATGAGGCCAAACCGCGCCTGCAACAGCCGCCGATGTACAAGGTGGTGATGATCAACGACGACTTCACGCCGATGGAGTTTGTCGTACAAGTGTTACAGACGTTCTTCCATCACACCCGCGAACAGGCCGTGCAGATCATGCTGCAGGTCCACCAGGCAGGGCGCGGCACGGCCGGCATTTTCCCAGCCGAGATCGCCGAGACCAAGGTTGCCCAGGTCAACAGCTTTGCGCGCAAGAACCACCATCCCTTGTTGACGGTGATGGAAAAGGTCTGAGGCTTGAGCTGAGTCAGGTCTGCTGACGCTCGTCGCCTTTCTGACGCATCGGTGGTGACGGTTTCCCGCCTCGCGCGTTTGGCATCGGCTCCGAAGCTTTGTTCGGAATCTTCTCGTGGTATGCCGAACGAACGGCCCACGACGTTTGCGACCGCAATCGATACCGCTCGCCGGCAGAATCGCAGGGCATCGTCGCCCATGCCGGGCCAGTCTCGAAATGGTGCGCCTTTTGCGTACTCCTATTTCGGTTGACGACATTGCATGATGGGGCTGGAAAAGCCTCCATCACTGCCCCAACGTACCGACATCACCCGTTCAGGAAGCGACCATGCTCAGCGATGAACTGCAGAAAGCTCTTGATGCCGCATTCCTTGCGGCGCGTAGTGACGGTCATGAGTTGCTGACCGTCGAACACCTGCTGTTGGCATTGCTGTCCGATTCCAACGTCAGCGAAGTGCTGACCGCCAGCGGTGGCGATCTCGACAAGCTCGAAACCGGCCTGCGTGAATACATCACCCAGAACATCCACTCGAACAAGGATGCCGGCGGCAATCAGGAAGTACAGCCGACGCTGTCCTTCCAGCGCGTGCTGCAGCGGGCGATCTATCACGTGCAGGCTTCCGGCAAGAAGCGTGTTTCTACGCTGAACGTGCTGGTGGCGCTGTTCGCCGAGAAGGATACCCACGCGGTCTATCTGCTCAACGAACAGGGCGTGACCCGCCTGGACGTCGTCAATTACATCAGCCACGGCATCGCCAAGAACAACCAGCCGGCCGCGCCGCAGGAGCAGCAGAACGACAACGAGGACAAGGATGAGTCCGGCAAGAGCAGCGGCAAGTCCGCACTCGAGCAGTTCGCCGTCAACCTCAACCAGCGCGCCATGCGGGGACTGATCGATCCTTTGATCGGTCGTGCCCACGAGATGGAGCGGGTGATGCAGACGCTCTGCCGCCGGCGCAAGAACAATCCGCTGCTGGTCGGTGAAGCTGGCGTCGGCAAGACCGCGATCGCCGAAGGCCTGGCTTGGCTGATCACCGAGAACCGCGTGCCGGAACTGCTGAAGGACGGCATCGTCTTCAGCCTCGATCTCGGCTCCCTGATTGCCGGCACCAAGTACCGCGGCGATTTCGAGAAGCGCTTCAAGAGCGTGATCTCGGAACTGGCGCGGACGCCGGGCGCGATCCTGTTCATCGACGAAATTCACATGATCATCGGCGCCGGTGCGGCTTCCGGTGGCGTCATGGACGCGTCGAATCTGCTGAAGCCGATGCTGGCCAACGGCGAGCTGCGCTGCATCGGCTCGACCACCTACCAGGAATATCGCGGCATCTTCGAGAAGGATCGCGCACTGTCGCGGCGCTTCCAGAAAGTCGACGTGCCGGAACCGAGCGTGCCGGAAACGATCCAGATTCTCGAAGGTCTGCGCGCCCGTTTCGAAGAACACCATCAGGTGCACTTCACCAGCGGTGCGATCCGCAGCGCCGTCGAACTGGCGGCCAAGCACATCACCGATCGGCACCTGCCGGACAAGGCGATCGACGTCATCGACGAAGCCGCTGCCCGCTTGCGCCTGCTGCCCGAGGCCAAGCGTCGCAAGACCGTGCAGGTACGTGACATCGAGGAAACCGTCGCCAAGATCGCGCGGATTCCGCCGAAGAGCGTGTCGTCGAGCGACAAGGATCGCCTTGCCACGCTGGAGCGCGATCTCAAGCTGGTGATTTTTGGCCAGGATGCTGCGGTCGAAACCCTGTCCTCGTGCATCAAGCTCGCGCGTTCAGGCCTCGGCAATCCGGACAAGCCGATCGGCAACTTCCTGCTCGCCGGTCCTACCGGTGTCGGCAAGACCGAAGTCACTCGGCAGCTGGCCAGTCAGCTGGGCATCGAACTGATCCGCTTCGACATGTCCGAGTACATGGAGCGGCACACGGTGTCGCGCCTGATCGG
>NZ_CAISIQ010000345.1 GCF_903885465.1 uncultured Nevskia sp. | reverse complement strand
TGTCGAGATGGCCGCGTTCCAGCAGGTTGCCTTCGATGTCGATGGCGTGCCACACAGGCTGATCCTGTCCGGCCGCTGCGAGCCCGACCTGCCGCGCCTCGCTGCCGACATCACCCGCATCTGCCATGTGCAGCGCGAGTTGTTCGGCCAGCAGCCGGCGATGGACCAGTACCTGTTCCTGACCCAAGTCACCGGCAACGGTTACGGCGGCCTTGAACACCGCACCTCGACGGCGCTGGTCACCGCGCGCGATGCCCTGCCGCGCCCGGGCATGCCTGGCCTGCGCAAGGGTTATCGCGGCTTTCTCGGCCTGGTCAGCCACGAATATTTCCATCTGTGGAACGTCAAGCGGATCACTGCCGCGCGCTTCGCGGACAACGATCTCAGTGCCGAGGCCTACAGCGAAGACCTCTGGGCCTACGAGGGCGTCACGTCGTACTACGACGATCTGATGCTGCTGCGCGCCGGACTGATCGACGCGCCGGTCTATCTCGATCTGGTCGCCGAAGCGGCGACCCGTCTGGCGCGCACGCCGGGCCGTTTCGTGCAGACGCTGGCCGATGCCAGCTTCGAGGCCTGGATCAAGTACTACCAGCCGGACGAGCAGACGCCGAACGCGGCGGTGAACTACTACGTCAAGGGCGCGCTGGTGACGCTCTGTCTGGACCTGTGGCTGCGTCGTCATTCGAGCGTGAACATGGATGACGTGATGCGCGCGCTCTGGCAGCGCTATGGCAGCCGCGATGTCGGCGTGCCGGAAGGCGGACTCGAAGCGATCGCCGCCGAGATTTCCGGCCTCAATCTGGACTTGCCGCTCGACGCCTGGCTGCGTTCGACCACCGAGCTGCCGATGACCGAATTGCTCGCCGAGTTCGGCGTCGCCGCGATCCTGCGCAACAGCAGCGGCGCCAGCGATGAAGGCGGGCGCAGCGAATCGAAGCACACGCCGCCGGTCACGCTGGGTCTTAACTTGCGTGCGGGCGAAACGACGGTCGCCACGGTGTTCAGCGGCGGCGCAGCCGAAGGCGCGGGACTCGCGGCCGGTGATCAGCTGCTGGCGATCGATGGCCTCAAGCTCACCGCCGGCAACTGGGCCAATCGCATGGAAACCCTGCGGCCGGGCGTGACGGTGACGCTGGCCTTCTTCCGGGGTGACGAACTGCTCAGTGCGGCGATCACGCCGATCGCGCCAGTCCCCGATGCCTGGACCCTGAGCCTCGCCGACGTTGCCGGCGAAGTGCTGACACGCCGGCAGGCGTGGCTGGGCGTCTGATGCATACCGGCAGCTGCCTCTGCGGCGGCATCCAGTTCCGCATTGATGCCGTGCTGGTGCCGATCCAGGTCTGCCATTGCTCGCAATGCCGCAAGGCCCAGGGCGGGCCGTTCGCGACCAATACGCCGGTGTCGGAAGCGTCGTTCCAATTGCTTGCCGGCGCCGAGCTGCTGACTTCGTTCGAGTCGTCGCCAGGCAAGCAGCGCTTCTTCTGCCGCCGCTGCGGCTCGCCGATCTACAGCAGCAAGGCCAGCCTGCCGGGTGTGCTGCGGATCAGGGTCGGGCTGATCGACGAGCCCTTGTCGGTGGCCATCGAAGCCCACTTCCAGACCGGCTCGAAAGCGGGCTGGTGGCCGATCACCGATGGCCTGCCGCAGTTCGAAGAAAGTCGGCCTCCAGCTGCGAAGCCGCCCGGCTGATCCGCCCATTCGCAAGACCTTCGATCGATGCTTGAACTGATTCTCAAATTCCTTGCTGCCTACCTGCTCGGCGGTGTCATGGGCGGCGACGTGATGCGTCGCCTCGCCGGTGGCGACGATCTGCGCGGCAGCGGTTCCGGCAATGTCGGTGCGACCAATGCGCTGCGCACCCGGGGCGCGAAGTTCGCACTCGGCGTGCTGGCGATCGATATCGGCAAGGGCGTGCTCGCGGCACTGGCGCTGCCGTTGATTCCGCTGTCTTGGCCGCTGCCCGGCGGCGACCCTGTGCTGAGCCAGGCAATCCCCTACGCCTGCGGCTTGGGCGCGGCGCTTGGTCACTGCTATCCGGTGTTCCAGAAGTTCAAGGGCGGCAAGGGCGTGGCGACCTTGGCCGGCGTGTTCGGCGCACTGCTGCCGGCCGCCTTGCCGTGGCTGATCCTGGCGTTCGCGCTGGTGGTGATGCTGAGCGGCTATGTGAGCCTCGCGTCGATCGCCGGCGGCACCGCTGCGCTGCTGTACGTCAGCTGTTTCGGCAATGGCTTCTGGTCGCTGGCTGGCGGCTTCACGGCGGCGATGCTGGCGCTGATCCTGTTCAAGCATCGCGACAACATCGGCCGCCTGTTCGCCGGCACCGAGTCGCGCTTCGAGAAGGCACGCCTGCTCGGCAAGCTGTTCGATCGCGCACCGCGCGCATGACCCGCGCGCTAGACGACGCAGCGCTGCTGCCGCTGGCCGATGCGCTGGCCGCCGGCGATTGGCTGTCTGGCGAAGCATTGGCGGCAACCGCGGGCGTCAGCCGCGCCGCGCTAGCCAAACGCGTCGCCCAGATCGAAGCCTGGGGCCTCGATATCGAAGCGCGGCCCGGTCTCGGCTACCGGCTGACCGCGCCGCTGGAGCGGCTTGACGCCGCGGCGATTCGCGCCGGCCTTTCGCGGGAATCGGCAGCGCGGCTGGCCGGGCTCGATGTGGCGCTCCGGGTCGATTCGACCAATCAGCGTCTGATCGAAGCTGCTTCGTCAGCCGATCCGCAGGCGCTGTTCGCCGAAGCGCAGACAGCCGGCCGTGGTCGCCGTGGCCGTGACTGGCGCTCGCCGTTCGGCGCCAATCTGTATCTGTCGCTAGCCTGGAGCTTCGCCGGCTGGCCACCGAAGCTCGGTACCTTGCCGCTCGCGGTCGGTGTCGCCACAGCGCGTGCGCTGGCGACGTGCGGTGTGCCGGGCGTGCAACTCAAATGGCCGAACGATTTGCGCATCGGCGACGCCAAACTCGGCGGCATCCTGATCGAAAGCCGCAGCGAGATTGGCGGCGCCTGCCGGGTGATCATCGGCCTCGGCCTCAATATCGCGATGACGGCCGGGCAGGGTGCCAATCTCGAACAAGCCTGGACCTCGGTGCACGCAACGCAGCTCGCCGCCAGCCGGCCGGCCGCTTCCCGCAATGCCTTGGCGACGGCCGTGCTCGACAGCCTGCTCGCCGCGCTCGCGCAGTTCGAGCAGGACGGCTTCGCCAGCTTCCTCGCCGACTGGAATCGCCTCGATCTCGCTGCCGGCCGTGCCGTGCGCATCGAAGGCGCGACGATGCTCGAAGGCCAGGCCTGCGGCATCGATCCGGATGGCGCGCTGATCGTCGAAAGCGCCGACGGCCAACGCCATCACGTCCATGCCGGCGAAGTCAGCCTGCGTCTGCCGGCTGCCGCCGCATGAGCGACGCGGCCACGCGGCTGTTGATCGATGTCGGCAACAGCCGGCTGAAATGGGCGCTGGCCGACGATCACGCCATGCTCGGGCCAGCACAGGCATTGGCCCATGGCGGTGATCCGGCGTCAGTCGTTGAACTGCTGCCCTTGTCGGCCAGCGTTCGCGAGGCCTGGATCGCCAACGTCACCGGCGAAGCGCATGGCGAGCGGTTGGCTGCGGCGCTGGCGGTGCGCCATCACTTGAGCCCGCGTTTCGCGAAGCCGATCGAGGGTCTGCAAGGCTTGCGAATCGCTTACGACGATCCGTCCCGCCTCGGCGTCGATCGCTGGCTGGCGCTGCTTGCGGCCTGGTCGCGAGACCGAGCCGCGGCCTGCGTGGTCAGCGCCGGCACCGCGCTGACTTTCGATGCTGTCGACGAGCGCGGCCAGCACCTCGGCGGCATCATCGCCTCCGGCCTGACCACGGCGCAGCAGGCCGTGCTCGGTGCCACCCGCTTCGCGGCCGCCGGCCCTGCATTCCAGTACACCGCAGGCCTCGGCAGCGATACCGAAGCCTGCGTGCGTCAGGGCGCGCTGCACGCCTGCGTGGGGCTGGTGGAACGCCTGGCCGCCCGTTACGGCGGCCAGCGCCGCTATCTCACCGGCGGCGATGCCGAGACCTTGCGTCTGCATCTGTCCGGTGACTGGATCGTGGTGCCGGATCTGGTGCTTGAAGGTTTGCAGCAGTCAGCGTCTAGCTGATCGTTGCGGGAGCTAGGGCAGCGTCCCGCAGCCCGCCGGCTTCAGCACGCGAACCTTGGAGCCTGGATGCGAGGCCAGCTTGAGCAGTGGCCGCCGCGGCCGGGCCAGCAGTTCGCCACCGCAGTTCGGGCAACGGCCGTGCAGCACTTCCGTCGCGCAGCTATGGCAGAACGTGCATTCGAACGAGCAGATGCGCGCCTGATCGGAATCCGGCGGCAGATCGCGGTCGCAGCATTCGCAGTTCGGTCTGAGTTCGAGCATGGCGGCTGTCTCCTGAGGGCGATCACTGCGGGTGAGGGCGATCCCGCTGGTTTCGAAGCGGTGGTTGCAGGCTAGCATCCAGCCTGTCCCCAGCGCGTCACTCTCAGGAGAACAACCATGACCAATCAACAGATCGTCGAAGCCTTCATTGCCAACTGGCCGAAGGCCGAGCGTTTCTATCCCTGCGTTCGCGAGTATTTCACGGCCGATTGCCTGTACGAAAACATCGGCGTGTCGAAGACCACCGGGCCGGAGGAAGCGATCGCCTGGTTCACGATGATGAGCACGCAGCTGCCGTTCGTCTCGATCGGTGTCGACATGCTGGCGATCGCCGCCGTTGGCGATACGGTGATGACCGAACGCATCGATTACCTCAAGGACAAGGACGGCAACACGCTGCTGACGATTCCGCTGATGGGCATCTTCAAGTTGCGCGACGGCAAGATCTGCGAATGGCGCGACTACTTCGACACTACGCCCTTCAAAGGCTGATCAGAGTCAGATAAAGGGCTGACCCCTGATGTCGCCTGCCCGCTCATTCGGGTGGGGGGCAACGTGCGGCTGCACGCTTAAGGTTAGCCACATAGCAGGTCAGCCTAGATAGAACCGTGGCCATCACGGCATGACAGGGTCTGTTGACATTACTTTGGTCACTGCGGCGGAGGTCGTTTTTGCCCAGTGCAACGAACGAGGAGCGGCCAATGGTTGTTCCATTGGCGCGACGAGAGAGGCAGCAATGGACAAAAACGATCCCGCCCCGAAGGGTTGCGGCCAAAAAGTCGCCGGGACTTCGTTGCGAACCTTGACCATAGGTGGCTATGGCCTGCGGTTCGCGCCTCGCCCGGCGGCTTTTTGACTCGCAACGCAGTGACCGAAGCAATGTAAGCAGGCCCTACAGCGAGGAGAGAACGCATGAGTCAGGTCCAGTCCGCAGCGAAGCAGGTGGATGCAGTGGTGGTCGGCGCCGGTTTTGCCGGCATGTACGGCATCCAGCGCCTGCGCGAGAAAGGCCTGAAGGTGCAGGGCTTCGAAGCCGGGCACAGCGTCGGCGGCACCTGGTACTGGAACCGCTATCCGGGCGCCCGTGTCGACAGCCAGGCCTACATCTACCAGTACTGGTTCTCCGACGAGCTGATCAAGGAATGGGACTGGAGCGAACGCTTCCCGGCCCAGCCGGAGACCGAGAAGTACCTGAACCACGTCGCCGACAAGTTCGAGATCCGCAAGGACTTCAAGTTCGAGACCAAGGTCGAGGCCGCGAAGTGGGATGACGCCGCCAAGCGCTGGATGGTGACCACCGACAAGGGCGACGTGGTCAGCGCCCAGTTCCTGCTGATGAGCACGGGTGGTCTGTCCGCGCCGCTGGTGCCGCCGTTCAAGCATCACGAGAAATTCAAGGGTCAGATCATTCATACCGGCCGCTGGCCAAAGGACGGTATCGATTTCGCCGGCAAGAAAGTCGCCGTGATCGGCACCGGCGCCACCGGCATCCAGGTGATCCAGACCATCGCCTCGAAGGTCGGCCAGCTGACCGTCTACCAGCGCACCGCGAATTACACGATTCCGATGCGCAACCCGAAGTACGACGATGCCGACCGTGCCGGGCTCAAGGCCGGCGCCAAGGCGATGCATCAGCGAGTCAACAGCACCTTCGCCGGTTTCGATTACGACTGGCAGGCCACCGATCTGATGGCGATGGGCCCAGAAGCACGCGAGGCCCAGCTCGACGAATGGTTCGCCGACGGCTCGCTGGGTTTCTGGATCGGTTCGATCCAGGGCGTGCTGATGGATGAAAGCATCAACGCGGTGTTCTCGGATTTCGTCAAGCGGAAGATCCGCGCCCGCGTCCATGATCCGAAGGTTGCCGACCTGCTGGTGCCGGACGATCACGGTTTCGGCACTCGCCGCGTGCCGCTGGAAACCAAGTATTACGAGGCCTTCAACCAGCCGAACGTGAAGCTGATCAGCGTCAAGAAGACGCCGATCGTCGAGTTCACCGAGCGCGGCATCCGCACCACCGAAGGCGAGCAGGAACTGGATATCGTCATCTTCGCCACCGGCTTCGATGCCGGCACCGGCGCG
>NZ_CAISIQ010000344.1 GCF_903885465.1 uncultured Nevskia sp. | reverse complement strand
GGGGTTTTTCATGTCCGCCCGAAGCTATCGGCGGCTTACTGGCAGCTCTTAACCTGCTGCGCCTGATAGCCCGGCAGATCGGCAGCATCGACACCGAACACGAAGATGTTCGAGTTCTGGTTGGCGAAGAAGTCGTTGTCGGACGTGACCAGCAAGGTGCGCTGGCCGGTCGGCAGGGTCGGGCCGAAGGCCAGGCCTTCGATCTTCTCCGGGAAGCTGGCGCCGGCCAGGCCAAACGCCGGGCTCAGCAGATCGATGAACGGCGTCTTGGTCAGCGGCACTACGCCGGCGGGAATCCCGGTCGCCGGCAGCGACTTGATGTTGCGGATGTCGCTGGCGCCGTTGATGTCGATCTTGAAGATACGCTTGAACTGCGCGGCAGCGCCGGCGCGGCCGTCACGCTCGATGACCAGGAACTCGTGGTCGTTGATCGCCAGGATTTCGTTGAGGCCATAGCTGGCAGCATCGAGCGGGTAATAGAACTCGCGCAGCGCGCCGGTCGCCAGGGTGATTTCGACCAGGCGGGAGTTGGTGCTGACGCGGGCATTGGTCGGGCTCAGGGCGCCGTCCTGGATCAGCGCGTTCTGCATCAGACCATAGAGCTTGCTGCCATCCGGGCTGATCGCCAGGCCTTCCATACCGCGGTTGGCCTGACGGCCGAACGCGTTGTTGCTCAGCTCGCTGGTCGGGTCGGCCGAGGCGGCATCGATCAGCAGCTTAGTCGGCAGCTTCACCGAGCCGGTGCGCTTGCCGGTGGCCAGATCGAACGAGTACAGGTACGGGCCGTATTCGTCGGAGACATAGGCGCTGGTGCCGCAGGCGTCGATGCGGATGCCTTCCGGATCGAAGCGCAGGCTGTCGGTCGAGCCGGTGGCGTCGAACGCGGCGTTGCTGCCGGTCAGCGGCTGGCCGGCTTCGTTGCTGAGCAGCAGGGTCTGGACGACCGCAGGCGTGAACTGGAAGGCGTTGGTGCCGTAGGGGGCGATCTGGCGCACGCCGATGTCGATGCGATAGATGCGATCGATGTAGCTGCTGTTGCCATCGGCCGGGCCGCGATCCGGCGTGGCGATGAAGCTCAGGCCGCGGCCGGTGTAGGTGAACGCCGAGCCGAAGCCGCCGATCTGGTTCTTCAGGGTGACGCCGTCTTCGAGCACGCCGGTCAGGCCGGACTGGTCGGTGGCGGTGCCGGAAATCGCGCCGGTGCCCAGCAGGGTCACGGCGGCAGCAGCGGTTTCGACATGCAGCACGCCGGCAATAGCCACGGCAAGCAGCGATCTGCGCAAAGCTCGGTTCATCGTCGGTTCTCCAGTTGAGGGATGAACCGCCGATGATGTCGATCGAACGTGAACGGCCGATGGCGATCGCGTTAAAACGTCGGTGCTAGGCGGCCTTGGTGAACGCCGCGAGACCCAGCACTTCCTCGACGCTGGTGACGCCTTCTGCCAGCTTCACGCAGCCGGCGATGCGCAGCGGCATCATGCCGTCCTTGAGCGCCTGCTGGCGCAGCAGCATCAGATCGGTGGTGGCGCTGATCGCGGCGTTCAGGGTCGCCGACAGCGGCATGATCTCGTAGATGCCGACCCGACCCAGATAGCCGGTCTCGCGACATTCCAGACAGCCCACCGGCGCGTAGATCTGCGCCGGCCGGTCGATCGGCCAACCGCCGCTGATCTCGGCCCAGCGCTCGGGCTCGATCACCGCAGCACGCTTGCAGTGCGGGCACAGCTTGCGCACCAGGCGCTGGGCGACGACGCCAAGCAGGGTCGACTTGATCAGATAACCCGGCACGCCCAGATCGAGCAGGCGGCTGATCGCGCTCGGCGCGTCGTTGGTGTGCAGCGTCGACAGCACCAGATGGCCGGTCAGCGCGGCCTGGATCGCAATCTCGGCGGTTTCCAGATCGCGGATTTCGCCGACCATGATGATGTCCGGGTCCTGGCGCATCAGCGCCCGGATGCCTTCGGCAAAACCCAGTTCGATGTTCGGCTGCACCTGCATCTGGTTGAAGCTGCCGTCGACGAGTTCGATCGGGTCCTCGATGGTGCAGACGTTGACCTGTGGTGTCGCCAGCTGCTTCAGCGAGGAATACAGCGTCGTGGTCTTGCCCGAGCCGGTCGGACCGGTGACCAGCACGATGCCGTTCGGCTGCTCGATCATCGCTGCCCAGGCCTTGGCCTCGGCCTCGTTGAAGCCAAGCTGGCGGAAATCCTTGACCAGCACTTCCGGATCGAAGATGCGCATCACCAGCTTTTCGCCGAACGCGGTCGGCAAGCTCGAGCAGCGAAGTTCGATCTCCTTGCCATCCGGCGAGCGAGTCTTGATCCGGCCGTCCTGCGGCTTGCGCTTCTCGGCGACATCCATGCGGCCGAGGATCTTGATCCGGCTGGTCACCGCGACCATCACCGGCGCCGGGATCTGGTAGACCTCGTGGAGCACGCCGTCGATGCGGAAGCGCACGTTGCCGCTGTCACGGCGCGGCTCCAGATGAATATCGCTGGCGCGCGATTCGAAGGCGTACTGCAGCAGCCAGTCGACGATATTGACGACGTGCGAATCATCGGCCGTCAGCTGGCCGCGGCGGCCGAGATCGGTGAGCTGTTCCAGCGAACGCGCGCTGCCGAAGTTGACCAGCTTGGCGCGCTCCTCGCCGCTGGCTTTCACCGAGCGAGCCAGCGCGTAGAACTCGACCAGATAGCGATCGATATCGATCGGATTGGCGACCACGCGCTTGATGTCGAGCTTCAGCGCCTGCTTCAGATCGTTGACCCAATCGAACACCCAGGGCTCGCTGGTGGCGATCGTCACCTCGCTGCCTTGCACCTTGATCGGCAGGATCTTCAGCCGCGACGCATAGGCATACGGCATCACCGTGGTGATCCGCGCGACTTCGATGCCCAGCGGATCGATGCGCAGATAAGGCAGCCCGGCGCGGCCAGCGAGCCATTGCATCAGCGCTTCCAGGGTCAGCTTGCGGCCCGGCTGCGTCGGGTTATCCCAGTCGCAGGCCGCGACCCGCACAAGCGGATGCCGGTGTTCGCCGCGCAGCAGCGGCTTGGCGAGCAACGCCTGCGCTGCCGCCGGCGAGCAGAGGCCATCGGCGATCAGGGTGGACAGCACCGTGTCGAGGTTCAGCGGGACATCAACACGGCGCGTGCTGGCGTCGGCTGCCTGCGGAGAATTGAGAGCGTTCATACCTCATACGCTAGCACTCAACAATCGGAGTTACACGGCGTGACGCCAGCTGGATCAGGCAATAGACTGATCGTTCGATTCGTTCGCCGAGGCGAACGGTATGCGCGATTACGATTGCGCGGAATTCATCAGCGGCGCGATGAACAGACCAAGGACGATGACGCATGAGTGACCAGAAGAACTTTGATTTTGTGATCGCTGGCGGCGGCTCGGCTGGCTGCGTGCTGGCCAATCGCCTGAGCGCCAGCGGCAAGTGGCAGGTCTGTCTGATCGAAGCCGGCCCGGCCGATTCCAGCCCGTTCATCCACATGCCGGCCGGCATCATTCCGGTGGTTCGCTCGAAGATCCTCAACTGGAATTTCTGGACCGCGCCGCAAGCGCATTGCGGCAACCGGCAGATGTACTGGCCGCGCGGCCGCACTCTGGGTGGCTCGTCGTCGATCAATGCCATGTGCTACGTCCGTGGCCACGCCTGGGATTACGACCACTGGGCCGGCCTGGGCAACGAAGGCTGGTCATACAAGGATGTGCTGCCGTACTTCCGGCGCATGGAGAATTTCGAGGCGATCGACAAGGTCGACGACGGCCGTTCGTATCACGGCAGTGGCGGGCCGCTGAACGTCGCCGAGCCGCGCTACCTGAATCCGCTGATGAAGGCCTTTGTTGCCGCCGGCCGCGAAGCGGGGCATGCGGTCACCGATGACTTCAATGGCGCGCAGCAGGAAGGCGTCGGCTATTACCACACGATGCAGAAGAACGGTCAGCGCTGCAGCAATGCGCGCGGCTTTCTCGATCCGGTGAAGGGCCGCGCCAACCTGACCGTGATCACCCGCGCCCACGTCGCGCGCGTGCTGTTCGAAGGAAAGCAGGCGGTCGGCGTGCGTTATCTGAGCGGCGGCCGCATTCACGATGTGCGCGCCAGCCAGGAAGTGATCCTCAGCGCCGGTGCCATCGGCTCACCGCAGGTGCTGCTGCTGTCCGGCGTCGGCCCGAAGGCGGAGCTGGCAAGGCACGCCATTCCGCAGGTGCATGAGCTGCCAGGTGTCGGCGAGAACCTGCAGGACCATCTCGACATCCACATCACGATGCGCGAGCGCACGCGGCATTCGATCAGCCTGCGGCCGCTGGGCTTGCTGAAAGGCGCCTGGGGCCTGATTCGCTATCTGTTCGGCCGGCGTGGCGAGCTGACTTCCAACTTCGCGCAAGCCGGCGGCTTCATCCGCAGCAACGCCGAGCAGACGGTGCCGGATCTGCAATGGCATCTGGTGCCCTTCGTCTACGCCAATCACGGCCAGAACCTGGCGCCGCTGTTCCGGCATTACGCCTACACCTTGATGACCTGCTTCCTGCGTCCGGAAAGCCGGGGCTCCTTACGCTTGCGCGATGCCGATCCGATGTCCGCACCCTTGATCGACGCCAACTATCTGGCCACCGAGCGCGACATGCAGGCTCTGGTCGAAGGCTTCAGGAAGGCGCGCGAACTGCTGGCCCAGCCAGCGATTGCGAAGCACGCCGCCGACGAGCTGGAACCGGGCCGTGCGGTGCAGAGCGATGACGACATCCGCGCCTACATCCGCGCCAAGTCCGAAACCGTCTACCACCCGATCGGCACCTGCAAGATGGGCCGCGATGCGATGGCCGTGGTCGACCCGCGTCTGCGCGTCCACGGGCTGACCGGACTGCGTGTAGTTGATGCCTCGATCATGCCAACCCTGATCGGCGGCAACACCAATGCGCCGACGACGATGATCGCCGAACGCGCTGCCGACCTGATCCTTCAGGATGCGGCGCTCGCGCGCAGCGTGCCAAACTACGAAGGCGCGACCGCAGCCGCTGTCGCCTGAACACAGACATGAACCGCCATGAGTCCAGGTTTCGCTTCCCGTTTCCATCACCTCGCCGCCCCGCTCGCAGCGGTGGCTGCGGTGCTGATGGCGGGCTGCGCCAGCCTGTCGATTCCGGGGCTGCCGGGCGGCGACGATAACGTCGAGGTCAGCGAGATTCGCCGCCTGATTTCCTGCGGCGGAAGCGGTGATGCGGCCGCCGTTACCCTGCTGGCCGATGAAGCCGCGCTGAGCAGTTGGCAGACGGCCCGCGGCGTCGATCTGATCGCGGCCGCGCCGGGCGGCGCTCTGCCACCGGGCCCGTTCGCGGTCGTCGAACATGGTGCTCGCGCCACCGGCGGTTATGGCTTGCTGATCAGCCGCCGCGCTTCCCAGCAAGGCCACGAACTGCGCCTGACCACGAGTTTCCTGAGCCCGAAGACTGGCGAAGTACGCAGCGATGGGCCGACCAGCCCTTGCGTACTGGTCAAGCTGCCGCTGGGCAACTACAGCCGGGTCAGCGTCGTCAATCCGTCCGGCAAGCGCCGTGCGCAATACCTGCCGCCGGTTCCGGGAGCGCCTGCCGCTGCGGTGCCGGCTGCGGCTGCTCCGGTTGCTGCTCCCGCGGCGCCTCCTGCAGTGGCGGAGCCTGCTCCAGTCGCTCCGATTGAGCCTGCTCCTGCGCCTGTGGAAACTGCGCCGATCGAGCCAGCGCCCGCCGAGCCCGTTCCGGCCCCATAAGCCTTATCACCTGCGGCACCCACAAGGAGTTTTCCTAGATGCTGCGTTTCCTGCCGGGCTGGCTGTCGGGCGTGATCATGATGGTGCTGCTGGCCGTCAACACGCTGTTCTGGGCCACGCCACTGCTGATCTTCGCGCTGCTGAAACTGATTTCGCCGATCCGCAGCCTCAGCGATCTGCTGTCGCGCGCCGCTGCCGCCAGCGGCCAGCACTGGGCCACCGTCAACACCCTGCTCGGCGATGCGCTGCTGCCGACGCGCTGGACGATTCGCGGTGTCGACAAGCTCGACATGAAGGGCCAGTACCTGGTCAGCTCCAATCACCAGACCTGGAACGACATCTACGTGCTGATGAAGGCTTTCGATCGGCGCGCGCCGTTCTTCAAGTTCTTCATCAAGCAGGAACTGATCTGGGTGCCGGTGCTCGGCCTGTGCTGGTGGGCGCTCGACTATCCGTTCATGAAGCGCTATTCGTCGAAATATCTGGCCAAGCACCCGGAACTGCGCGGCAAGGATTTCGAGACCACCAAGAAGGCCTGCGAGCGCTATCAGAACATTCCGGTGACGGTGCTGAACTTCCTTGAAGGCACCCGCTTCAGCAAGACCAAGCAGGCCGAAACCAAGTCGCCGTACATCCATCTGCTGAAGCCGAAAGCGGGCGGTTTCGCACTGACCATCGGCGCGCTGGGCGAGAACATCAATTCGCTGCTCGATGTCACCATCGTCTATCCGGGCGGCGCAAAGGGCTTCTGGGATTTCGTCTGCTGTCGAGTGCCGGAAGTGATCGTCGACGTTCGCCAGATCACCATCCCGCACGAGATGTATGTCGGCAGCTACGAGACCGACAAGCTGTTCCGCAAGCACATCCAGAACTGGATCGCCGATCTGTGGGCGCAGAAGGATCGCCGCATCAGCGAACTGCTCGCGGAGGCGGGCGCGGCTTGAGCGGCTGGCGGCGCGGTCTGCGCCGCTGGCTGCGTACCGCGCTTCCGTCTCTTTTCATCATCGGCACGATGAGCGCCTGTTCGCAGCTTCCCGGCGCGGCAGAACCTGCCAAGCCGCCGCGCTTCGACGATGGTCTGGCCAAGCTGTTTCCCGATGGGCCGCAGCCAGAAGCGCACGACTATCTCGTCGAAGGCCGCAGCATCCATTACCTGGTGATGCCGGGTGGTCCGCAGCGTGTGCTCTTCATCCATGGCACGCCCGGCAACTGGCAGGGCTGGCATCGCTATCTGGCTGATCCGCGTCTGCGCGAACGCGCCACCTTGATCGCCGTCGACCGTCCCGGTTTCAGCAATTCCGGCAGCGGCCAGATGGCGCCGGCGCTGGCCGATCAATCGCGCTTGCTGGCGCCTTTGCTTGGCAACGATGGCCACAAGACCTGGCTGGTCGGCCATTCACTCGGTGGCCCGATCGCCGCCAAGATGGCGATGGATTACCCGGAGCAAGTGGCCGGCGTGCTGATGCTCGCGCCGTCGATCTCGCCAGCGCTGGAGCGTCCGCGCTGGTTCAATCATCTGGCCGACACCTGGCTGGCGCGCTCGCTCAAAGGCACCTGGCTGCAGCGCCTGTTCGCCGACGATGACCTGTTTAACTCCAACGACGAGATCATGCCGCTGGTAGGCGAGTTGGCCGCCATCGAGCCCGACTGGGCGCGGCTGACGATGCCGTTGGTGGTGGTGCAGGGCATGAAGGACACCCTGGTCAGCCCGCGCACCGCCGAGTACGCCGAGCAGACCCTGCCGAGGCCGAACACGCGCGTGATCCGCTTGCCGGAGGACAACCACTTCCTGATCTGGAACGATTACCCGTACTGCTCGGCGCTGATCGTCGAACTGCTCGATCAGACGTCGCGGCCCTGAGCAGGGCCAGCGACGAAGGCCCGCGCTGCCGCTTCCAGATCGGCCATCAAGAGCGGATGTTCGGCACTAATAGCCGGCATTCGGGCGCGCCATCCGGCAGCCGCGTCGAGCAGCAACTGCGGCTTGCTGAGCCGCGCTGAAATGCGGGCCAGAGACTCGTCGATGCCGGCTTCCTCGCGATATGAACGCAGCAGCGCGGCGAAGCGCTGCGCATCCGGCGCCGGGCGATCGACCGCCAGTTGCCAGGCACCGGGATCAGCCACGGCTTTTGCGGCCCGCAGCGCGAACGCATCCAGCGGTTCTGGCATGGCAGGCCAGGCCAGGGCCATCGCGTGGTCGTGCAGCACGTCGAGCACGATGCCGGCATAGCGGCGCCGACCGTTGCCGAACGCCGCTCGGGCCTGCACCACCAGCGGATGAGCATCAGTCACCACATCGATCCGCCGATGCAGCGCGATCGAGCGCTCCAGCTGCGGCGGCAGCCGGCCATCGAGCCGGCCGCGCAATACATCACCGAGTACCGCGCCAGCCAGCGGCAGGCCAGCGCGTTCGGTCAGCCAGAGATGGGCGAGAAAATTCATCGCCGGAGTATGGCGGCCGTGCTCAGCACGCGGCGCCTCCGGCGATGAAAGCGGCGGCCTTCAGTTCCGCTTGCGGATCGCGCCGACGATGAACAGCAACACCACGGCGCCAATCAGCGCACCGATGAAACCAGCCGGTTCGCCCGGCTGATACAGGCCCAGCGCCTTGCCGCCGTAGCTGGCGACCGCCGAACCGGCGATGCCCAGCACGGTGGTCAGGATGATGCCCATGCCGTCATTGCCCGGTTTCAGGAAGCGGGCGACCAGGCCCACGACGAAGCCGATGAAAAGCGTCCAGATCATGGTGAAGCTCCGATTAGAGGAGGGCGAACTTTAGCCGCATCGGCGGCTGAACGGGCAGGGCTGGATGTTGCTGCCGCGGATCGCGTCAAGGCGCATTAAGCCTCAGTTCACCTCGAAACCGCGATTGTGATGCACCCAACAGATTCGCCCGGCTTCATCGATCCGTCGCCGTTTATTGCGACGTGCATCAACAAACGTCTGCGCCTGTCCGCCCAGACTCTGGCCATCGCGATATGGGCCCAAGGGCCTCCGCCCCCGAAAGGATTCATCACCATGCTTCGTTCATTCATTGCCGACGATATTTACCGTGTCACGCTGGGCAGCGATGCCATCGAACCACTGAGCCGCACCCTTGGCGAACACGGTCTGCGCCCGGATGGGACGCTGCGCCGCATGCATCGCGACGACGGCAGCGGTGTCTGGATGGCGCAGGTGCTGATCGATGGCAACACGCTGCAGCACGTCGCGCTGCAAGCGCGTCTGATGCTGATGCAGATCGACAACATCAGCGCGCGGCTGCGGGCCGGGCCGGAGTTGCCTGGCAGCGTCGGTGAGTGCGCGGTGGATTACGCACCGAACCCGCACTTCTTCGGCGTTGTGGCCTGAGCCGCACTCGAATCGTTCCCTGCATCGACAGAGACTCGACCTTCCCCCTGAACCTTCCCGGGTCAGCTGACCCCATCTGACCGCATCGGATGGTTCAACGTCGGTTTCTGTCTGATGGTGCGCGAGCCGGCTTGCCGGTCTCGCGCTTTTTTATGGCCGACGGACCGACTGCGATTCAGCGCTTGCTATCGTCGCTATCCGGCGGCGGAATCGCAGGCGGCGGCACCACCACCGCAACGCCAGCCTTGCCGGATTCGCCACGCTGCTTCGAGGCCGCATCCTGCAGCCCCTTTCGAATCTCCCGACCCACCGCGCGATTGAGACCGGACAACGCGCCGTAGACGCCATCGGTGATCGAGTCATGCACGCCGCGCACCAGCCGGGCCGATTCACGCGTCGCCGGTATCGAATCGAGGATGTTGAACGGAATCGCAGCGATGCCCTTGTGCACTTCGCGCACTACCGAGCTGCCGGCGGCGATCACCTGCTCGGCCGTCGCCTGGGCTTCCAGCAGGTTCTCCAACGTCGCCAGACGCTCGGCCTGCTCGCGGCCATCGGCCAGCGCCCGCTGCAGATCCGCTTCCAGCCGTTGCAGTTCGCGTTTGAGCTTGAGTGTGCGCAGGCCGACGGCGACCAGCAGGCCGATGGCGATGACCGGCGCAAGCAGCAGCGCCCAAAACAAGGGATCCGCGGATGCCTCGATCTGAGCCACTTCAGGCGCCATGAGTGGTCACCTGCGCGTCCACGCCCTGCGCCTTCAGCTGCTCGGCGATCTGCATCGCCGCACGTGAATAGACGATACGTTCGATCATCCGCGGCGCCAGCTTGGCTGCCGGGCCGGCCAGCGGCGTGTCACGCACGGCCAGCTCGAACGGGTTGAGGATTTCGATCTTGATCACCGGCCGCGCGCGGCCGGATGCCGGTGCCGGAGGCATCGACGCGCCTTCGCCGATCTGCGTATGCAGGGCGTCGACTCTCCGCTGCAGACGCAGCAGCGCCCAGCCGAGTGCGGCGGACAGCAACACCACGAGCAATGAAAGAATGGCCAGCAGGAGGCTCAAAAGGCATCTCCGAAAAGCAGGGCGGTGGCCGCTGCGAAGGGAAGGGGAAGCGCTGCCGATACAATAGCGCGGGCACCTCCCTATCCTCCATGCCATGTGCGGAATCGTCGGCGCTGTTGCGGCGCGTGATGTCACCCCGATGCTGATCGACGGCCTGCGCCGCCTCGAATACCGGGGTTACGACTCCGCCGGTGTCGCCCTGCTCACCGCCAGCGGCGTGCTGGATCGTCGTCGCGCGCAAGGCAAGGTGCAGAAACTGGCCGACGGCATTGCCGCTGATCCGATCTCCGGCCATCGGGGCATCGCTCACACCCGCTGGGCGACCCACGGCGTGCCCAGCGAGCGCAACGCCCATCCGCATTTCTCCGGCGATTCGGTTGCCCTGGTCCACAACGGCATCATCGAAAACCACGATGAGCTGCGCGACGAGCTGCGCGCCAAGGGCTATCCGTTCACCAGCGAGACCGATACCGAAGTCGTCGCCCATCTGGTTGCCGAAGAACTGAAAGCCACCGGTTCGCTGCGCGCGGCTGTGCAAGCTGCAATCAAGCGTCTGCACGGCGCTTACGCCATCGTGGTGATCTCGCCGAAGGACCCGGACTGCATCGTCGCCGCCCGCGCCGGTTGCCCGGTGGTCGTCGGTTACGGTGATGGCGAGAACTACGTCGCTTCCGATGTGCAGGCGTTGCTGCCGGTCACCCGCAGCTTCAGCTTCCTCGAAGAAGGCGATGTCGCCGAAGTACGCGAAAGCGGCGTCAGCATCGTCGACGCCCGCGGCCAGCCGGTGCAGCGCGCGGTGCGCGAATCGAGCCTGTCCGCCGATGCCGTCGAGCGCGGCGACTACGCGCATTACATGCTTAAGGAAATCTTCGAGCAGCCGCGCGCGCTGGCCGACACCCTGTCCGAACGGATCAGCGGCAAACGCGTGCTGGTCGCCGCACTCGGCCCGCATGCCGAAGCGCTGCTGCCGAAAGTGCGCAACGTCCATATCGTCGCCTGCGGCACCAGCTACCACGCCGGCCTGATCGCCCGTTACTACATCGAACAGGGCGCGGAACTGCCGTGCACCGTTGAAGTGGCCAGCGAATACCGCTACCGCAATCCGGTCGTGCCGAAGGACACACTGTTCCTCGCCATCTCCCAGAGCGGTGAAACGGCAGACACCCTGGCCGCACTCCGGGAAGCCAAGAAGCTCGGCTATCTGGCCACGGCAGCGATCTGCAACGTGCCGGAATCCTCATTGGTACGCGAAGCCGATCTGGTGCTGATGACCCGCGCTGGCCCGGAGATCGGTGTGGCCTCGACCAAGGCCTTCACCACCCAGCTCGCCGCACTCGGCATCCTCGGCGTGGCGCTCGCGCGTCACAACGGCATGAGCGCCGCGGTGGAGGCGCAGTACGTGCGCCAGATCGCCCACGTGCCGGAAATGATCGAGCGCACCCTGAAGCTCGAACCGCAGATCAAGGAACTGGCCAAGCACTTCGCTGACAAGCGCCACGCGCTATTCCTGGGCCGCGGCCCCACCTGGCCGGTGGCGCTCGAAGGCGCGCTGAAGCTGAAGGAAATCTCCTACATCCACGCCGAGGCCTATCCCGCCGGCGAACTCAAGCACGGCCCGCTGGCCCTGGTCGATCACGACATGCCGGTGATTGCCGTGGCACCCAACAACGCCCTGCTTGAAAAGCTCAAATCGAACCTCGAAGAAGTCCGCGCCCGCGGCGGCAAGCTCTACGTGTTCGCCGATCCCGAATCCGGCTTCACCGCCAGCGAAGGCATCGAAGTCATCACCATGCCCGAGCACATCACGCCGCTGCAGGCGCCGATTCTTTACACGATCCCGCTGCAACTACTGGCGTATCACGTGGCGCTGTTGCGGGGGACGGATGTTGATCAGCCGCGGAATTTGGCGAAGTCGGTGACTGTGGAGTAACTGCGTGGTGCTCTGCCATCACACCTTTTCTGGTCAACGGTGGTGCCGAACCCTGGGTTTTTATCGTCCAGGCATCAAGATGCCGGCATGGTTCCGCGGCATCGAGGGTATGTGCTGCATCCGTAGAACGCCTGACCAGCATTGGCACCTTGCTTGGCTATCCGGCGAGCCATTGGCGATCCACATTTTGGACAGGTGGGAGCTTCAGTGAGCGTGGCTGAATTAGAGTTCTGAGTAGGCGCTACCGCTATGGAGAGCACTGTCGTTGGTGATCGCCGCGACTGCAGGAGGTGGTTTGCATACACCAACT
>NZ_CAISIQ010000343.1 GCF_903885465.1 uncultured Nevskia sp. | reverse complement strand
TGAGCCGCCCTAGCACCAAGGCCACCGCCAATGCCGAACAGAGGATCGAGACGACCAGTACGGTCAAGTACATCTCGCCGCTGATTGCGTGCACACCCGCGAGCAGGAACAGCCACAGCGGATGCGTATAGGCCTGCACCCGCTCGACCGGATTCCAGGTCAGCCCATAGCCATGGGTGAAGTTCCAGACGGTGCGCAGGCTGATGTAGGCGTCGTCGGACATCCAAGCAAAGCGGATGACCACTAGCAGAAACAACAGCCATAGGCCCAGTTTGAAACGCCAGGCATCCAGCTTCGGCAGGTCAGCTGCGAACACGGGCACCACCGGGGGTTTCGAAGAACCTCAGAAGCAGTGCTCGGGCGCCGGATAGGCGCCGCTCTTGACCGCCTGCACGTAAGCGCGGATCGCTGTTTCGATATCCGCCCCGCCCTGCATGAAGTTCTGCACGAAGCGCGGCGTGCGGCCTAGGGTGACCATCGGCGAGATGTTCAGGATGTCGTGCAGCACCAGGATCTGGCCCGATACGTCAGGCCCGGCGCCGATGCCGATCACCGGCACGTGAGAAGCGTCGGTGATCTGCTTGCCGAGCTTGGACGGCACACACTCGAGCAGCAGCATGTCGGCACCCGCCTCTTCGAGAATGCGCGCGTCGTGGAGCATGGCCTCGGCGGCAGCGTTATCCCGACCCTGCACCTTGAAGGCACCCATCTTGTGGATCAGCTGCGGCTGCAGGCCGAGATGGGCGCAGACCGGCACACCGCGCACCGACAGATACTCGACGATGTCGGCCTGCTCGCGGCCGCCTTCGAGCTTGACCATCTTCGCCCCGCCCTCCTGCATCAACCGCTGCGATGCGTCGAGCGCCCGCTCACGGTTGGCGAAGCTCAGGAACGGCAGATCAGCGACCAGGAACGCTCGCTTCAGATGCGGCGCAACGGTGCGCGAGTGATAGGCGATGTCGGCAACGGTCACCGCCGTCGTCGAGTTCCGGCCGTGAATGACCATCCCCAGCGAATCGCCGATCAGGATCACATCGACCCCGGCACGATCCTCTATCAGCGCGAAGCTGGCGTCGTAGCAGGTCAGACAGGCAATCCGTTCGCCGGCGTCGCGCATGCGGCGCAACTCGGAGATGTGGACTTGCGCGCTGGGTGCGGCGGGTTTGGCGGTCATTGCGAGCGGGCTTCCAGCGATCGGTGCGGCGGCGAAGCGGCGAAATATATCACGCGATTTTTCGACGGCTTTCGTAGATTGCGGCGATGCAATAGACGCTGCGAACAGCACCGGAAAGCAGCCGCCAAGCCCAGCCAAACAGTCAGCTCCAGGGCCGCAGCCCTGCGCGGCCAATCTCAGTAGCAAGTTCGGAGACTATCCCGAGGCCGGGAATATCCAGCGTCGGCGCGAAATCGGCGAGCGGCACCAGCACCCAGTTGCGTTCCTGCAAATGCGGATGCGGCAAGCGCAAGCGCGGTGTCGACAGGCTCAGGCCTTCGATGTGCAGCAGGTCGATATCGAGCAGGCGTGCTGCCCAGCGGATGCCGTCACGAATACGGCCGGCATCGACTTCGATCGCCTGCACGGCGTCGAGCAGCGCCAGTGGTTCGAGCGTGGTGTCGATCAGGCAGGCGGCATTGCAGTAGTCGGGCTGACCCGCCGGCCCGACCGGATCGCTGCGATACAGCGGCGAGCGCGCAACGAGCGTCGTATCCGGCAACACCGCGATCAGCGCCAACGCCCGCTCGACCTGCGCGGCCGGCATGCCGAGATTGGCGCCGAGGCCGAGATAGACACGCATCGGCTACGTCGCCTGCAGCCTAGCCCTTGCGACGATTACGACCACCGCGGCGGCGACGCTTCTTTGCGGCGCCCTCGCCGGCTGGTTCGCCAGCGGCGTCGGCTTCGATGCCGTCATCGGAACCATCGCCGTCGATCGGCGCCGGCAAGGTCACGCCGATCTGCGCCTTAGTCCACCAATCGGCCAGCGCTGCACAACCAGGCTCACCGGCCTGGGCACGCAGCAACAGGAAATCGTAGGCAGCGCGGAAGCGCGGATGGGTCAGCAGACGCTTGGCGCGGCCCGGGCGCAGATCTTCGAAGCGCGGCTGCACCGCCCAGATTTCGCGCATCGGCAGCGAGAAACGCTTCGGAATCGCGATGCGATGCTGTTGCTTGGCCAGCACTTCGTCAGCCGCCTGGGTCTGCGCAGTTTGCGGGTCATGCCCGCGCTCGACTTCGAGCTCATAAGTGCGGTCCGCGTACTGAGGCCACAGCAGTGCGGCGTACAGGAAGGCCGGCGTCACCGGCATATCGCGCTTGATGCGGTCGGCGGTGTTGGCCAGCGCGATGCGCAGCAGTTCCAGATCACGCTTGGCGGCGCTGATCGCCCGCTCGGTGCCAGGAAACAATTCAGCGAACAGGCCGTGCTTGCGCAGACCGTCGAAGTTCGCGAGCGCGTCCTTGTTCAGGAACAGCTTGAGGATTTCGTCGAACAGACGGGCTGGCGGAATCTCGCGCAGCAGCGACGCCAGACGATTGAGCGGCTCGGCCGATTCGGGATCGATACCGAAGCCCAGCTTGTTGGCGATGCGCACCGCGCGAAGCATGCGCACCGGATCTTCGCGATAACGCAGCTCGGGATCGCCGATCAGGCGCAGGCGCCGGGCGTTGAGATCTTCGATACCGCCGCAGAAATCGACGATCGAGAAATCGCGGATGTCGTAGTACAGCGCATTGACGGTGAAATCGCGCCGAAACGCGTCTTCCTCCAGCGTGCCGTAGACGTTGTCGGACAGGATGCGGCCGGTCTCGTCACGCTCGTGGCTATCGGTGATCGGTCCCCGGAAGGTCGTCACTTCAAGGATTTCTTCGCCGGCACGAACGTGGGCGATCATGAAGCGGCGGCCGATCAGCCGACAACTGCGGAATACCCGCTTGATCTGGTCCGGGTGCGCGCTGGTCGCGATATCGAAGTCTTTCGGCTCGATGCCCGCCAGCAGGTCGCGAACGCCACCGCCGACCATATAGGCCTCGTAGCCGGCGTCCTTCAAGCCGTAGAGCACCTTGAGGGCGCCTTGGGAAATATTGGCGCGCGAAATCGGATGCTGCTCGCGCGGGGTACGGTTCGGCTCGGTGATGGCTGATCTCTAGCTTGTTCGAATGGCCCTGGCTCTGCGTCTCTTCGACCTTGGAAATCACGGGCGGGGACGGGCGGGTGCGCGAAGTTTACGCGAGGACGCGGCAAGCCCGCATATCTGCTGACTTTCGGATGATCATGACGGCGTTGAACGCGAGGCTGGCTGTATCGCGGCACTACCCCTATAATCCGCCCGCGCTGACCACGCTCCTATCGTCTAGAGGCCTAGGACGGAGCCCTCTCACGGCTTTAACCCCGGTTCGAATCCGGGTAGGAGCGCCACCGTTCTTCGGAACGGGTCGCCATCAACGAACGCCGCTGATGCGGCGTTTTTTGTGCCCGTTCGCTATCTCGCTCGTGTTATATACCGCTTGTTCAATTCGTTCTTCGGCGAATTTGAACCACAAGAACGACGAGATTGACTGCGACAGGAGAACGGCACCGATGACCGATGTGCACACGGAATGGCCCGCGGCCGTTCGCGAAGCGCCGCATCACCGCAGCTGGCCGCTGATCGGCTCCAGCCTCGCCTACATCAGCGACGCGCACCGCTTCCTGCGCCGCCTGTACGACCGCCACGGCGAGGTCGTGAAGATCGATGCCTTCGGCACCCAGATCCATTTCTTGTTCGGGCCGGACGCCAACCAGTTCGTGCTTCAGAACCGCGGCAACCTGTTCGAGAACGCACGCTGGTCCTACTTCATCGGGCCGTTCTTCAACCGCGGGTTGATGCTGCTGGACTTCGATGAACACCGCCTGCACCGGCGGATCATGAACGCGGCGTTTTCCCACGACGCCCTGCTCGGCTATTTCGATCGCATGCAGATGTCGATCGACACCGAACTTGCAGGCTGGGAAGCCGGGCCTTGCCTACTGTTCAAACGCCTGAAGTCGATGACCCTGAACATCGGCAGCGAAGTGTTCGTCGGCCAGAAGCCGGGCGACGACGCCGATGCCCTCAACGACGCCTTCCTCGACACCGTGCAGGCGGCGACCGGCCTGATCCGCGCGCCCTTGCCCGCTACCCGCTGGCGCGCAGGACTTCAGGGCCGGAAGCTGCTCGAAAAGCATTTCGCGAGCGCTGTACCAGCGAAGCGCGCCAATCAGGGGCCGGACTTGTTTTCGCGGCTGTGCGAAGCGCGCACCGAGGACGGCGAGCTGTTCTCCGACGCCGACATCGTCAATCACATGATCTTCGTGCTGATGGCCGCGCACGACACCTCGACGATCACGCTCTCGAACCTGATCTACCAGCTCGCCAGACAACCCGCCTGGCAGGAGCGCCTGCGCGACGAATGCCGGGCGATCGGCCCCGGCCAGTTGAGCTTTGCCGATCTCGACCGCTTCGAGGACACCGGCCTGGCGATCAAGGAAACCCTGCGCATTGCCGCGCCGGTGCCGATCCTGCCGCGCGGCGTCACCGAGGAATGCGTGTTCAAGGGCGTGCGGCTGCCGAAAGGCGCGATGGTTTCGGTCACGCCGTGGATGACCCACCACATGCCGGAATGGTGGAGCGAGCCGCAGCGCTTCGACCCGGAACGCTTCAGCGCCGCGCGTGCCGAAGACAAGCGTCATCCCTTCCTCTGGACGCCCTTCGGCGGCGGCGCGCACAAGTGCATCGGCCTGCACTTCGGAATGATGGAAGTGAAGGCCATCCTCCATCAGTTGCTGCTGCGCTTCCGCTTCACCGTGCCTGACGGCTACGTGATGGCGCAGGACTTCACCAGCCTGCCGATTCCGAAAGATCGTCTGCCGATCTCGCTTGAACGATTAAACTAGCGACCCTTTTGCACTGGTGCCCCGTCGACCGTCATGGCCAAGTTCCTCACCGAGTCCGTCACTCACGTCCATCACTGGAACGAAAGCCTGTTCAGCTTCCGCACCACGAGAACCTCGGGGCTGCGCTTCGAGAACGGCCATTTCGTGATGATCGGCCTGGTCGTCGACGGCAAGCCGCTGATGCGCGCCTATTCGATCGCCAGCGCCAACTATCAGGAGCACCTGGAGTTCTTCTCGATCAAGGTTGAAGAAGGCCCGCTGACTTCGCGGCTGCAGCATCTGAAGGTTGGCGATCCGATTCTGGTTAGCGACAAGCCGGTCGGCACCTTGACCATCCACGACCTGAAGCCGGGCAAGAATCTGTACCTGTTCGGCACCGGCACCGGCCTGGCACCGTTCATGAGCATCATCCGCGACCCGGCCACCTACGAGAACTTCGACAAGGTGGTGCTGATCCATGGCGTGCGCCTGGTCAGCGAACTGGCCTATCAGGACTACCTGACCAAGGACCTGCCGAACGACGAGTTCATCGGCGAACTGGTGCGCGACAAGCTCATCTACTACCCGACCGTGACCCGCGAGCCGTACAAGAACCGTGGCCGCCTGACCGATCTGATCTAGAGCGGCAAGCTGTTCGAAGACATTGGCCTGCCGCCGCTGAACCCGGAAACCGATCGCGGCATGATCTGCGGCAGCCCGTCGATGCTCGCCGACACCCGGGCAATGCTCGACAAGCGCGGCTTCGTCGTCTCACCCGGCATCGGCCAACCGGGCGACTACGTGTTCGAGCGCGCTTTCGTCGAGAAGTAGGCGAAATCTTCGTTACGCTCAGCGCAGCGAAGGGAGCACGCCGATCGAAGTCATGAACGCCTCATCATCGAGCTTTTCCTGATCGGCCGCGCCGGTCGGAAGACTGTGTCGGCCACCGGGCACGTTGTGGAACTCGCAGCGAATTCCCCAAGCCACCAGCTGATTGCAGGCCTCAATGGCATCGGACTGAGGCACCTGCTCATCGGCATCGCCGTGCGTCATGATCACGGGCGGGGTTCTGGCTTCAAGATGGCGTGCCGGCGAGATCTGGTTCGAGACTGGGAAGAAATAGTCGGTCTTCGATGAGGCGTAGGTTCCATCTCCGTTTCCAACGTCAATGGCCCCGCTGCGGATCGACATTGCCGCCACCGGAAACAGTGGGGAACTGGATGGATCGGTCGTCGCCGGCGGGCTTGGCAGACCCGCAAAGAGAGCACTGCCACCCGCCGACGATCCGCCGGCAACGACGACGCGCAATGGATCGACACCTAGTGTCGAGGCATTTTCCATGATCCATCGGACGATGGCCCGGTTATCGTCCGCCACGGTCTTCGGCGAGGTGCCGAAACGTTCGTTGACCCGGTAATCCGGAGCGAAGCCCACATAGCCGGAGCGCTTGGCCCAGTACTTTGCTGCGCTGACCGCCCCGCCTGCGTCGCCGTGGTTGTAGCCGCCGCCAAAGAACTGCACGCGAGCGGCCCGGCGATCCTGCGCCTTCCAGCCCTTCGGATACGCCACGAATACACGCAGCGGGACCGGAGACAGGTTCCGGTAGATGAAGGCGGTGGTGCCATCGTAGGCACTGGCGGTCGACGGTACCGGATCCTTGCAAGTAGTAACCGAAAGCGTCGCGGACTTCGAACCCAGGCTCAGCATCACCGTTGACGCCGTCTCATATGCCGAAGACGCCTTCATCTGAACGGTGATCGTATCGCCGTTGGCGGCCATGCCATCCGTTGATTGATAACGCCCGCCGTTGATGCTGTAAAAGCCACCGGAGACCTTCACCACAACGGGTTTAGCGGCATTGCCGACGATCACCGGCACAGTCGTGACCACGCTCGCCGGCGGGACTGCACCACCGGCATACAGGTTCGCATTGACCAAGGTGAATGCACTCGGTTTGCTAGGCGTCTTCGCGGTAACTTTCCAAGTGGCCCGGCGCGATCCGAGAAATCCGCTGCCGATCGTCAGCGTCGCCGACTTGGCCTGACCGGAGGTCGTGGGCGCAAACAATTTCATCGTCACCACGTCGCCCGCCTTCACGAAGGCGTCCTGCGAAGAGTAAGCGCCGCCATTGATACTGAACGGTGCCCCGCTGACCGAGATCGGAGTCGGCACATTGACGTTCTCAACCAGCACCGGAGAACTGACGACTTCGGTTCCTGGCAGTACGGTGACCGGATAGAAGGCAAACGGCTCGGATACATCATCGGACGGCGCATTGGTCTGTACCTGGAAGCTGGCGCTCACGCCACCAATCGTGACCGAGCCGCTGCGCAGATCGTTGCGCATCGGGCCCGCGATCACATAGAGAGAGACTTTGTCACCAGGGAACACAACGCCAGGTAGAGAGGAGTACGGGCCTTCATTGATGCGAAAGCGCGTGCCCTCCGCACTGCTGATAGTCGTCGGTCCGGAGAGTCCGCGGATCTCGATCGGCTTGCTGATCTGAGCCAAGGCAGGCAGACCAGAGACAGGCCCTGAGAAGCGAAACAGGTCCGGGGCGGTATCAGCACTACTGTTCACCACCGCAAAGGGCGCGCTGATAGCGCCTACCGTCAGGCTTGCAGAAGCGAAACCCGTGGGCTGGCTGACAGCGACCACTGACAATCTGATCGAATCACCGTTGATTACTTGTCCTGGTGACGACGTCCACTCCCCACCATTGATGCTGTAGCGCCCGTTGACAATCGAAACAGG
>NZ_CAISIQ010000342.1 GCF_903885465.1 uncultured Nevskia sp. | reverse complement strand
AGCAGGCGACGCTGGTCAACAGCTTCGTCGACAGCCTGCAGAGTCTCGATCCACAAGCGCGGGTGATGGTGCTCGGCGATCTCAATGATTTCGACTTCAGCACGCCGCTGCGCATCCTGCGCACCGGCACGGCGGGCACGCGCGATACCTTGCGCAACCTCGGCACCGAGCTGGTCGCCAATCCGGCCGAGCGCTACAGCTATGTGTTCGAAGGCAATTCGCAGGAGCTGGATCACATCCTGTCGACGCCGCGCCTGCTCAACGCCGGCGCGCAGTACGAAGCGCTGCACATCAATGCCGAGTACGCCGACCAGGCCAGCGATCACGACGCGCTGCTGTCTTCGTTCCTGCTGCCGGCCAATGCCGCGCCGACTGCCGTTGCCACGGCGCTGCCGTCGACGACCACCGGCGGCAGCCTGGTGAGCCTCGATGGCAGTGCCTCGACCGACAGCGACGGCCGCATCGCCACCTACGCCTGGACGCAGACCGGCGGCCCGACGGTGAGCCTGAGCGGCGCCACGACGGCCACCGCCAGCTTCATCGCACCCTCGGTCAGCAGCACCAGCTTGCTGAGCTTCGCGCTGCAGGTGAGCGATGACGAAGGCGCGTCCGGCACGGCCAGCACCAGCGTCACGGTGCGGCCGCCGGTGGACACCACGCCGCTGCCGTTCAGCTTCGCGGCGAAGACCGAGGTCGCGCTGGGTGCTGTGGTGATCTCGGATTCGATCGTCGTGCTCGGTATCAATGCGCCGGCGGCGATCACCGTCAGCGGTGGCGAGTACTCGATCAACAACGGCGCGTTCAGCAGCCTGGTCGGCGCCGTGGTCAACGACGGCGACAGCGTGCGGCTGCGCCAGACGGCCTCGAACCTGCCGGCGACCACGACGACAGCTACGCTGAGCATCGATTCCGTCAGTGCGGACTTCAAGGTCACCACCGCGGCTTCGACGGTCGACACCACACCGGATGCCTTCCGCTTCGTCGATCTCGTCGATCAAGCCTCGTCGGCCACCGTGCGCAGCGAGCGGGTGAAGATCACCGGCATCGCGGGGCCGGCGGCGATCAGCATCAGCGGCAATCCGAACGTCATGTACCGGATCAACAACGGGCCGCTGACTCGCGAGCCGGGCCTGATCTCGCGCAACAACAGCATCCTGCTGCAGACGGTTTCGGGCCCGAATGCCGGTGATGTGGTGTCGGCGACGATCACCGTCGGCGGCGTCAGCGATGAATGGACGGTGACCACCGGCCTCGACCAGACGCCGGACAGCTTCAAGTTCCCGCCGCGCAGCAATGCCCAGCGCGGTGCCTTCGTCGCTTCGAAAGAGATCACCATCAGCGGCCTCAACGGCCCGGCACCGATCAGCATCGATGGCGGCGCACGCAGCTACAGCATCAACAACCGGCCGTTCACCGGGCCATCGACGGTGGTCAACGGCGATCGCGTGCAGATGCTGGTGACGGCTTCATCGGCCGCTGGTGGCTCGGTGACCGCGACCTTGACCGTTGGCAGCTTCTCGGCAGCGTGGACGGTGAACTCGCGCTGACCGTTCGTACGCTGTCTTAACCGGGACCCGGGCGGCTAAGCTTCCCGGGTCCTTTCATTTTCCACGAGCCTCATGAGCGACCTCCTTCCCGAAGCCACGCTGGATTACTTCATGAAGCTGCAGCCTGGCACCCTGCCGGATCTGCTGGGCCTGGAAGTCCTTGAAGTGGGCGAGGGCCTGTTGAAAGGTCGCATGAAGGTCGAGCGCCGACACCATGCGCCGAACGGTTTCCTGCACGCCGCCAGCATCATTGCGCTGGCCGATACCTGCGCGGGCTATGCGACGTTCGCGCATCTGCCGAAGGGCGCCAAGGGCTTCACGACGATCGAGCTGAAAAGCAATTTCTTCGGCACCGCGCTCGATGGCTACATCCATTGCACGGCGACGTCGCGCCATCGTGGCCGCACCACGCAGGTCTGGGATGCCGAAGTCAGCAACGATGCCGGCAAGCTCATTGCCGCATTTCGCTGCACGCAGATGATCCTGAGCTAGCCCCGGTTCCGAGCAAGAAGAAGCCCCGCAAGCATCTGCGGGGCTGGTGACCGAACGGCGTGTTGTTACTGCGGACGCCCGCACATCGTGTAGGCACCGGCCGCCGAGGTCGCACGTACGCCCCAGCGATAGGTGCTGCCGGTAGCACCGCTGAAGCTGATGCTCTCGTCCGAGGTGGCAGCCGCATCCGAGCGCGCGACGATCACCCAGGAGCTGCCGCTCTTGCGCTGCAGGTAGAGATCGAAGTTGCTGGCAGCCGGACCGGTGAGCGTGCCATCGAGCAAGGTCGTTGCCGTCAGCGTGAAGCCAGCTTCGGTGGGATGTGCCGCGAGCGCGCCCTTGGTCGTCAGTTCGCCCGGATAGGCCGTGAAGCCGGTGGGGCAGAGTGGCGGCGGCTCGACGACGATCGTGCCCTGGACGTAGGCAACCGCCGCGGCCGCATCGACGATGCCGGCACCGCAGCCGGTGCAGGTGGCCGGGAACGCGCGCGCGGTGGTGGTCAGGGCAGTCTTCACTTCGGCAGGCGTGATCGTCGGCTTGATGCTGTACAGCAGCGCGACCACACCGGCGACATGCGGCGTCGCCATGCTGGTGCCCTGATAGAGCGCGTAGGCGTCCGCGCCCGGGCCCTTGGTGCCCGCGTTCAGAGTCGACAGCACGCCGTTGCCGGCTGCCTTGCTGTCGCCACCGGGTGCAGCGATGGCGACCACGTTGCCGAAGTTGGAGTAGCTGGCGCGTCCGCCATTACGGCCGATGGCGGCGACGGCAATTGCCCCCGGACAACTGGCCGGGCTGTACTTGCTGGCATCGGCATTGCTGTTGCCGGCAGCGACCACCACGGTGGTGCCTCGGCTGTTGGCGCCTTGAATGGCGAGTTTCGTGGTGTTGTCGCAGGCGCCCGAGCCGCCCAGGCTCATGTTGATGACCTGGGCCTTGTTCGGGTTGGCCGGCACGCCGGGCACCGTGCCGCCGGAGGCCCAGATGATGCCGTCGGCGATGTCCGAGGTGTAGCCGCCACACTTGCCGAGTCCGCGCACCGGCAGCACTTTCGCGCCATAGGCCACACCGGAGACGCCGAGGGCGTTGTTGGTCAGCGCCGCGATGGTGCCGGACACGTGGGTGCCATGCCAGGAACTGGTGGTGGCCAGGTTGATGCCGCATTCGAAGTTGCCGACCCAGTCGCCGGGATCGCGGGCGTCGGAATCCCGGAGGTTGCCGTCGTTGGCGATATCGAGATCACTGATCATGTCGTAGCCGCCGATGATGTTGGCGGCGAGATCGGCATGCGGCCGGTAGCCGGTATCGATCACCGCGACGATCACGCTGGTGCCGGTGGTCACGTCCCAGGCGGCCGGTGCCCGGATGCCGCCGATCGCTTCGTAATAGCCCCATTGCTCGCTGTAGCGTGGATCGTTCGGCGTCAGCGTCGGCTGCAGCAGGCGATCTTCTTCGACGTACTCGACCAGGGCATCGCCCTTGAACTCGGCGATCAGCGCCGCGAGTTCGCTGGCGTCGATCGTGCGGCCGATGCGCAGCACATCGGCGCTGGTACCCATGGTCCGCAACCATTGCAGCGCCACACCGCGACGCGCGCCGATGCGGCTCGCCAGCGCAGTCGCCTGCGTCTGGTGCGTGGCGGGCAGCTTTGAGGAGTCCTTGAACTTGACGATCAGGCGCTGTGCCGGCCCATCCGCCGCCTGCGCTGCACCGCTACTGAGCAGGATTACGCTGCCGATCAGTGCCGATGCCAGTGATGCAAAACCGATCCGCCGCCCTTTTTTGGTGATGACTGCTTTCATGTGCTTCCCCCCAACCCTGTATTTCATCGATTGAGACCCAACGGGGCCTGACCGGACGGATGGCAACCGAGATTCGTGCCAACACCCGCCAATTGCTGCGAGACTCGGGCGTAAACCCGCCCGGCAATCCGCGTCAGGCAGTGGGTGAAATCAAGGAGCGATGGACCATGAAGAAGTTGTTCAAGATCGTCGGTGCGCTGCTGCTGATCCTGGTGATCGGTGCCGGCGTCTGGATCGTCAATGTCGGCTGGTACAAGCCATATTCGATCGATCTGTTCTACAACCGCGTGTTCGTTCGCTTCGCGCTGCAGAACCCGGAGCTGGTGACCAGCCTGGTGCCGCATCCGCTCGGCATCCGCTATT
>NZ_CAISIQ010000341.1 GCF_903885465.1 uncultured Nevskia sp. | reverse complement strand
CCAGGCTGCAACCGGTCAGCTGATCGCCGCCGCGGGCGGGAGCGAGGTCTTCGAATAGCAGGCAGAACGTGGTCTTGTCGGCGGCGATGTCGGCGAACAGCGCGGTGGCCACGACGGGTCCTAGACGCGGCGCGACCACCTGATAGAAGCGCGTTTCGCGCTCGTAAAGGCCGAGCGCGGTCCCGGAGGCGCGGCTGGTTTCGCCAGCGGCGGCCATCTTGGCGACCAGCGTTGCCGGGGCGCCGGCTTCGGCGAGATCGTAAGCGAGGGTGATGCGCAGGTTGGTGCCGAGCATGCCGTTGCCGACCGCGGCGGTGCTGGCGCTGGTCACTTGCGCGGCACGGATACGGCCGCTGGCGCGTAGCACTGCAGTCAGCCAGGCCGGTGTCAGCCCTTCGGGACCATCGATCAACGGATGGCCTGCAGCCGGGTCATGGCGCAGCGGGGCGGTCTGGGTGCTCATGCGTTCTCCTCGCGTTCTGGTGGTGTTATGTCCGGCATGTCGATGCTGCCGAATCAAAATTTGACGCTGTATAATTTACAGTGTTAAATCAAGTTATGCCACGAGCCCCGTTAAGTCAAGAAAGCCTCGATGCGATGCGCCAGCGCCTGGTGTGGCTGGCGCTCGACATCTATCGTCGCGAGGGCATCGATGCCATCTCGCTGCGCCGCCTGGCCGAAATGGCCGGCATCAGCCACACCTTGCCATATCGCTACTTCGAATCGAAGGAAGCGCTGCTGATCGCGCTGCGCACCGAGTGCACCCAGGCCTTCGATCGCCACGTGCACGAGCAGGAGCGCGCCAAGGCGCCGCCGCTGGAGCGCATCCGCTCTGTGGCCGAGGCCTACATCGATTACGTGCGCCGCTGGCCGACCGACTACCTGCTGATCTTCGCCGCACACCCGACGCCGCTGGCCCAGTACCCGGACCTGCTGGCCGCGCGCCAGCGAGTGGTGGAGCACGGTGTGGAAGTGGCGCAGTCGGCGATCGACGCCGGCCTGCTGCATGGCGATGCCCGTCAGGTCGCCCATCTGTTCTGGATGTCGCTGCATGGTCTGATGACCCTGCACGTTGCCGGTCAGCTGGTGCATGGCTGCAGCCTGGAGGATCTGCTGGAGCCGATGATCGAATCGATGATCGGCAGCAAGGCGCAAGCGGCTCCGATGGCTGTCCCGGCGGCCGCTCCAGTTGCCGCAAGCGCGCGCCGCCGTCCAGACCCGAACCGGCCGCCGCGCGTTCCACCCAGCGATGTCCTGATCGCGCCCCGGCGTCGACGTCCCGGCCCGCGCGGCTGAACCGTTCCAGATCCGCTTACCTGTGAGTTCTACATGAGCACTGCCCCCGTATCGCTGAACGGCCTGAGCCCCGAGCAGAAGGCCGAATTCAATCGTCTGACCCGTGCGCCCGACATCGCCTGGCCAACCGTCGCGCTGTGGGTGCTGGTGGTCGGCGTCTACCTGTCCAGCTACGTGCTGGCCGGTATTGGAGTGATGCCGTTGTGGTGGGGCATGGTCATCAATAGCGTCATCGGCTACTTCGCGTTCTCGATCGTCCACGACTCCATTCATCGGGCGATCTCGACCAATGCAAAGCTGAACGACTTCATCGGCCAGACCACCGTCTGGCTCGGCGCGCCGTATGTCGATCTGAAGCTGTTCCGCTGGGGCCACATCCTGCATCACCGTTTCACCGGCGGCCCGCGCGATCCGGACCAGATCCTGCACGGCCCGAGCTGGAGTCTTCCATTTCGCTGGATCGCGATCGATCTGCTCTATCTGATCCACTCCATTCGCTATGGAGACAAGATCTCTAAGCCCTACCTGCGCCGTTCACTGTGGCTGACCGCAGGCACGGCCGTGGTCTTTGGCGCGCTGATCGCCAACGGTTATTTCTGGCATCTGGTGATGCTCTGGTTCGTGCCGTCGCGAATGATCTTCCTGACCCTCGGCTTCAGCTTCTTCTGGCTGCCGCATGTGCCGCACGACGTGCGCCAGGACGAGAACCTGACCAAGGCCACGGCGATCCGCCTCGGCCATGAAGGCTTCATGACGCCGGCGCTGCAGTACCAGAATTTCCATCTGATCCATCACCTGTATCCGACCACGCCGTTCTACAACAACGTCCGCGTCTGGCAGCTGCTGGAACCGGCGCTGCGCCAGCGCGATCTGGCGATCCAGTATGGCTTCGCGATCCGGCCGACGATTCATCCGGCACCAGCGACCACCGAACAATCACAGCCTCAGGCCCGAGCCGCCTGAGCCCAATCAAGGCGCTATCAAAGCGCCATCAAAACAAAACTAATCGGAGGAGAACCGATGAGCACCGCCAACCGCCGCTATCGCTGCCGCTACTGCTCGCATGTCTACGATGAAGCCCTCGGCGACGCCGACGCCGGCATCGCACCGGGCACCCGCTTCGAGGACATTCCAGATGACTGGATGTGCCCGGAGTGCGGCGCGGCGAAGGGCGATTACGATCTGATCGAGGGCTGAAGTTTCGCCAGCCAGCTGATGATCGCGGCAGTCACTCGTTCGGGCTGATCGCGATGCGGCGAATGGCCGCAGGCGTCGAGCTTCAATAGCTCGACTTTCGGTGCAGCAGCAGCGATGCCGTCGATCTGCGCCATCGTTCCGTACTCGTCATCGACGCCCTGCACGGCAAGCACCGGACAGGCGATGCGCGGCAGCAAGGCTTCGATCGACCAGGCCTTGAAGCGTTGATCGAGCCAGACGTCGTTCCAGCCCCGGAACGCGGATTCGACGTCGTCGTGGAAGCGGGCGAGCTTGGTCTGGAAGTCGGTCGTCTCGTAAGTCACTCGTGCGCGTTCGATGCTGGTGATGCTGATCGGTTCGACCCTGATGTGTGGCGCCAGCACGATGATGCCGGTCAGCTGCGAGCCGAAATGCGCGGCATGGATCAGAGCGATCGAACCGCCGTCGCTATGGCCGAACAGGATCACGCGTTCGCGTTGCAGATCGACGCCGACTGCCGCCAAGAATGCTGGCAGCACCTCCAGCGCCTGGATTTCCAGGAAGTCCGGGCCCCAGCGCTCATCCGGCGGCTTCGGCGTCGAGCGGCCATAGGCGGGGCGCGAATAGACCAAGCCGCGGCAGCCGGTGGCGGCGCAGAGCTGCGCTGGAAAGTCGCGCCACATCGCGACCGAGCCGAGGCCTTCGTGCAGGAACACCAGCAACGGCGCAGCCAGCGTTTCAGCGTTGATCCAGACGTATTCGATCGACAGATCGCGGTCGCGATTCCTGATCGCCGCGAACAGGGATGCACTCACGCCTTGGCTGCTTCGCGTTCGCGCAGCTTGTAGCGCTGGATCTTGCCGGTCGGCGTCTTCGGCAATTCGTCGATCAGCACCAGATCGCGCGGCACCTTGTGCGGGGCCAGCCGGGCTTTCAGGAAGCTGCGCAGCTCGCTGCAGAGATCCGGGCTACGGGCATGGCCGTCCTTGAGCACGACGAAAGCCTTGCAGCGGGTCAAACCCTCGGCATCCAGCGTGCCGATCACCGCCGCTTCGAGCACCGCGCCGTGCGCCATCAGGCCGCTTTCGATCTCGAAAGGCGACACGTACTGGCCGCTGACTTTCAGCATGTCGTCGGCGCGGCCGGAGTAGGTGTACCAGCCTTCGGCATCGCGCACGTACTTGTCGCCGCTCTTCAGCCAGTCGCCGATGAAGGTGGCGCGGGACTTGTCGCGATTGGTCCAGTACATCAGCGCTGCGCTGTCGCCGCGCACCTGCAGCTCGCCGGTTTCGCCGTCGGCGCTGGGCAGGCCGTCCTCGTTGATCAGGCGAATCTCGTAACCGGGCACCGGCTTGCCGCTGCTGCCGTAGCGCAGGCCTTCGTCGCTGTTCGACAGGTAGATGTGCAGCATCTCGGTGGAGCCGATGCCGTCGAGAATCGGGGCGCCGTAATGCGCGGTGAAGCGCTCGCCGACGTCCTTCGGCAGTGCTTCGCCGGCCGAGGTGCAGCGGCGCAGGCGCAAGGCATCACGCGCGGGCAGGGCGGGCGAGGCGAGCATCAGCGCGTACAAGGTCGGCACGCCGAAGAACACCGTGGGCTGATGACGCGTGAGCTTGTCGAACACCGCTTCGGCCGTCGGCCGCGAGCCGAGCAGCACGACGGTGGCGCCGACGCTGAGCGGAAAGCTCAGCGCATTGCCCAGGCCGTAGGCGAAGAACAGCTTGGCGGCCGAGAAGGTGACGTCGCTTTCATCGAGCTTCAGCACATGCCGGCCGTAGGTTGCGGTGGTCATGAACAGATTGCCCTGCGTGTGCACCGTGCCTTTCGGCTTGCCGGTGGAGCCACTGGAATAGAGCCAGAAGGCGATGTCGTCGCGATGGGTCGTAGCGGCCGTTATCGCTTCGTCACCTTGGTCGGAAAGCATGGCGAACGGTTGCGAGCCGGCAGGCAGCGCTGCTGCGTCGGCGTCTGACACGAACACTGGCAGTGGGCCACTCGCAGCCAGCGCGGCTTGCACGGTCGGCAGCAGATTCATCGACGTGAACACGGCACGCGCGCCGCTGTGGCTGATCATCCAGGCGTAGTCCGCCGCCGGCAGCAAGGTGTTGACCGCGACCGGCACCACGCCGGCGTACAGGCAGCCGAGGAAAGCGATCGGCCAGTCGACGCAGTCCTGCATCACCAGCAGCACCCGTTCTTCACGGCGCAGGCCGAGCGCGGGCAGGGCAGCGGCGAAGCGGCGCACACGGCTGGCGAGTTCGCCGTAGCTCATCGTGCGGCTGTCGTCGATGTACGCCGTCTTGGCCGCGCGCGACGCGTTCAGCGCCAGCAGGTGCGCGGCAAAATTGAATTGCTCGGGCGGGCGCTCGATCGTCGGATTCGTCGAGGGGTGCATCGGGGCTTGCATCGGTGCTGCTCCTCCTTCGCAATGTCCGGGTGCATGGCGGTCCGCGCCCGGTACGAGATGAATCGCCTCATGGAAGGCGCGGCGAAAATGCAACATAATGCATCTCAGCGTCAAGCCTGACGCGTTTCCGGAATGCCTGCTCGAACTCGCCGATGAGCCGCGAACGCCCTGCCGAAGTCCCCGTCGAAGTTGCGACTGAAGACGGCCGCGAGCCGCTGCTGGTGGCGCTCGGCACCCGGGTGCGCGGCCTGCGCGCGCGGCGCGGCATCACCCGGAAAACGCTGGCTCAGATCGCCGATGTCTCCGAGAGGCACCTGGCCAATCTTGAAGCCGGCGACGGTAATCCTTCGGTGCTGATTCTGGCCCAGGTCGCCCGCGCGTTGGATTGCCCGATTGCCGAACTGCTCGGCGATGAAACCACCGATTCGCCGGACTGGCTGCTGATCCGCGATCTGCTGCACGAGCGCACGCCGGCCGAGCTGGCGCTGGCGCGGGCGCGGCTCACCGAGCTGTTCGGCGTCGACGGCGCGGCCGATCAGCGCTCGCAGCGCATCGCGCTGGTCGGCTTGCGCGGTGCGGGAAAATCGACTCTGGGACGGATGCTGGCTGCCGAGCGCGGCATTCCCTTCGTCGAATTGAATCGTGAAATCGAGCGCATCGCTGGCTGCAAGCCGGAGCAGATCCATACCTTGTATGGGCCGGCGGCCTATCGCCGTTACGAGCGCCGCGCACTCGATGAAGCGTTGAAGGCGCATCCCGCCGCGGTGATCGCAACGCCGGGCGGCATCGTGTCCGAAGCGGCGACCTTCAACGTGCTGCTGGCCCATTGCTACACGGTCTGGCTGACCGCGGAGCCGGACGAGCACATGAACCGGGTGGTCGCCCAGGGCGATCTGCGGCCGATGTCCGGCAACCGTGAAGCGATGGCTGATCTCAAGCTGATCCTCAACGAGCGCGCGCCGTTCTATGCCAAAGCCGATCTGCGCTTCGATACCAGCGGCAAGGCGCTGGAACGCTGCCATGCGGAACTGAGCGAAGCGCTCGCGAAGACCATCTGAAGCTCCGACGGGTTGACGTGCATAATAATGCATGCACAATAATGCATCACCGTCGCGCCACGAGGATGTTCCGATGAGCCTGCCTGCCACGCCGCCCGCTGCTGCCGATCTGCAGGTCGACTATCAGACCGATCCCTCGCAGTACCGCCACTGGAAGCTCAGCTTCGACGGCACGACTGCGCGGCTGGCGATGGATGTCGCCGAGGATGGCGGCATCAAGACCGGCTACAAGCTGAAGCTGAACTCCTACGATCTCGGCGTCGACATCGAACTGCACGATGCGCTGAACCGCATCCGCTTCGAGCATCCGGAAGTGCGCACCGTCGTCGTCACCAGCAGCAAGGACCGCATCTTCTGCTCGGGCGCCAACATCTTCATGCTGGGTCTCTCCACGCATGCCTGGAAGGTGAACTTCTGCAAGTTCACCAACGAGACACGCAACGGCATCGAGGACTCCAGCCGCCATTCCGGCCTAAAGTTCCTCGCCGCGGTGAACGGCGCCTGCGCTGGCGGCGGCTACGAGATGGCGCTGGCCTGTGATCGCATCTTGCTGGTCGACGATCGTTCGTCGTCGGTGTCGCTGCCGGAAGTGCCGCTGCTGGGCGTGCTGCCGGGCACTGGCGGCCTGACCAGAGTCACCGACAAGCGCAAGGTCCGCCATGACCACGCCGACATCTTCTGCACCAGTGTCGAAGGCGTGCGTGGCCAGCGCGCCAAGGACTGGCGGCTGGTCGACGAGATCGCCAAGCCGGCGGCTTTCGAAGCGGCGATCAAGGCCGAAGTCGACACGCTCAGCGCGCAGAGTGATCGCCCGGCGGATGCCAAGGGCGTTGCGCTGACACCGATCAATCGCAGCCTCACCGCGGATGGCGCCGAGTACGGCAACGTATCGATCCGCATCGACCGCGCCAAGCGTCTCGCCCATCTCACCGTGCGTGCGCCGAAAGCGGCGCAGCCATCGGACCTCGCCGGCATTCTCGAAGCCGGCGCCAGTTGGTGGCCGCTGCAGATGGGCCGCGAGCTGGACGATGCGATTCTGCATCTGCGGACCAATGAACTGGATATCGGTACCTGGCTGCTGCGCACTGAGGGCAGCCAAGCTGCGGTGCTGGCCTGCGATGCCGCACTCGAAGCGCATGCCGCAAACTGGTTCGTGCGCGAAACGCGCGGCCTGCTGCGTCGCTGCCTGGCGCGGCTCGATGTCTCGTCACGCAGCTTGTTCGCGCTGATCGAAGAGGGTTCCTGCTTCGTCGGCACGCTGGCGGAAATCGCCTTCGCGGCGGACCGCAGCTACATGCAGCTGCTGCCGGAGAACGGCCCGGTGATCCAGCTCAATGCGCTCAACTTCGGCGCTTATCCGATGGTCAACCACAAGGCCCGTCTGGCACGCCGCTTCTACGAAGAAGCGGCGCCGATGGAATCCGCCAAGCGTGCGATCGGCCAGCAGCTCGATTCCGCTGAAGCAATGAGCCTCGGCCTGATCACCGCGAATCCGGACGATATCGACTGGAATGATGAAATCCGCACCGCCTGCGAAGAGCGTGCGGCGCTGTCGCCCGATGCCCTGACCGGCCTCGAAGCGAACCTGCGCTTCGGCCCCGGCGAAACCATGGAGACCCGCGTGTTCGGCCGCCTCAGCGCCTGGCAGAACTGGATCTTCATTCGCCCCAACGCCGTCGGCGACAAGGGTGCGCTCAAGGTCTACGGCAAGGGCGAAAAAGCGATCTTCGATCGCAATCGCGTCTGAGGTTGTGCACCCGCAACGTCAACATCATTCCTCACGCAAAGGCGCCGAGACGCAGAGAAAGACGTTCCGAAAGCGAATGCGTAAAGAACCTGTAGTGGCACGCAATATCACGACGCCTGCAGTTCTTTTCCAGTTCTTTCGTCTGTTGTTCTTCGCGTCTTGGCGCCTTTGCGTGAATCCTTTTTGTTTTTAGCTTAAGCGAGCATTCATCATGTCCACGATCGACTACAGCCAGAAGATTCCGAACAACGTCAATCTGTCCAGCGACCGCACCTTGCAGCGCGCGCTCGAGAACTGGCAGCCGAATTTTCTGAACTGGTGGGGCGACATGGGCCCGGCGGGCTCGCATCGGCACGATGTCTATCTGCGCACTGCGGTGTCCGCCGAGCCGAGCGGCTGGGCGCACTTCGATCACGTCAAGATGCCGGACTATCGCTGGGGCATTTTTCTGTCGCCGCAGGTGCAGGATCGCAAGATCCATTTCGGCGAGCACAAGGGCGAGGACGTCTGGCAGGAAGTGCCGGGCGAACACCGCGCCAACCTGCGCCGCATCATCGTCACCCAGGGTGACACCGAGCCGGCGTCGGTCGAGCAGCAGCGCCATCTCGGCATGACCGCACCCAGCCAGTACGACCTGCGCAACCTGTTCCAGATCAATGTCGAGGAAGGCCGCCACCTGTGGGCGATGGTCTACCTGCTGCACCGCTACTTCGGCCGCGATGGTCGCGAGGAAGCCGACGCGCTGCTCGAACGCCGCTCCGGCCAGGAAGACAATCCTCGCATCCTCGGTGCCTTCAACGAGCAGACGCCGGACTGGCTGAGCTTCTTCATGTTCACCTACTTCACCGACCGCGACGGCAAGTTCCAGCTTTGCGCGCTGGCCGAGTCGAGCTTCGATCCGCTGGCCCGCACGACCAAGTTCATGCTGACCGAGGAAGCGCATCACATGTTCGTCGGCGAGAGCGGCGTGTCGAGAGTCATCGCCCGCACCTGCGAGCTGATGAAAAAGCACAACGTCGAGGCGCCGGATCAGGTGCGCGCGCTCGGCGCGATCGATCTCGGAACCTTGCAGCGTTATCTGAACTTCCATTACAGCGTGACGCTCGATCTGTTCGGCGCCGATCAATCTTCGAATGCGGCGACCTTCTATTCGTCCGGCATCAAGGGCCGTTACGAGGAAGGCCGGCGAGTCGACGACCATGTGCTGAAGGACATGGGCTACAAGATTCTCGAAGTCGTCGACGGCAAGCTGGTCGAGAAGGAAGTGCCGATGCTGAATGCGCTGAACGAAGTGCTCAGAGACGATTTCATCAAGGATTCCGAAGCCGGTATCGGCCGCTGGAACAAGGTCATCGAAAAGGCTGGCCTGCCGTTCCGGCTGACCGTGCCGCACAAGGCCTTCAATCGCCAGATCGGTTCGCTGTCCGGCGCCCGTGTCGCACCGGATGGCTCGCCGATCAGCCAGGCGCAGTGGGACGCCAATGTTTCCAACTGGCTGCCGACCGTCGCCGACCGCGCCTACGTGACCAGCCTGATGGGCTGCGTCAACACGCCGGGGCAGTACGCGAACTGGATTTCGGCGCCACTGGTGGGCGTCAACAAGCAGCCGATGGACATGGAGTACGTGCGCTTCAATTGAAGCGCACAACATTCCTCAAGCGCCCGCCATGAACGCACCCGCACCATCCGTGCTGAAGCAGCATCTGATCGATCCGGTCATCTGCATACGCTGCAATACCTGCGAAGAAACCTGCCCGATCAAGGCGATCACCCACGATTCGCGCAACTACGTCGTCGACCCGGACATCTGCAACGGCTGCGGCGCCTGCATCTCGCCGTGCCCGACCGGTTCGATCGACAACTGGCGCAGCGTGATCAAGGCCGAGGCCTACAGCCTCGATGCGCAGCTGAGCTGGGACGAGCTGCCGGAGGAAGTGGAGCTAGATATCTCGGCCGGCAGCACGGCTGACGAGGAACCCGGCTTCGCGCCGCCGCCGCTCGACAGCGCACGCGGCTCGACGATGGCGCCGAAATCGGCCGCGACGCCGAGCGTCAACCTGCACACGATCAAGCAGCCGGCGGTGGCGACCGTGGTCGGCAATTTCCGGGTCACCGCCACCGATCACGACAGCGACACCCACCACATCGTGCTCGACTTCGGTTCGCAGCCATTCCCGGTGCTCGAAGGCCAGTCGATCGGCATCATCCCGCCGGGCACCGATGCCCACGGCCGGCGGCATCACGCCCGTCAGTATTCCATCGCCAGCCCGCGCGATGGCGAGCGGCCGAAGTACAACAACCTGTCGCTGACCGTGAAGCGCGTGCTCGTCGATCACAGCGGCCAGCCGGTGCGCGGTGTCGCTTCGAACTATGTCTGCGATCTGCAGAAGGGCGATCAGGTGAAAGTCATCGGCCCATTCGGCAGCAGCTTCCTGATGCCGGACGATGCGAAAGCCAATCTGCTGATGATCTGCACCGGCACCGGCTCGGCGCCGATGCGTGGCATGACCGAGCGGCGGCGGCGTTTGCATCAGGATGGCGATGGTCAACTCATGCTGTTCTTCGGTGCTCGCAGCCAGGAAGAGCTGCCGTACTTCGGGCCGCTGATGAAGCTGCCGAAGACGTTCATCGACATCAACCTGGCGTTCTCGAGGACACCCGGCCAGCCGCGCACCTACGTGCAGGATCTGATGCGCGCCCGCGCTGCCGACATCGCCGCGCTACTGAAGTCCGACGACACCTACCTCTACGTCTGCGGCCTGAAGGGCATGGAAGACGGCGTCATCGATGCGCTGCGCTATGCCGCCGATCAACACGGCCTGGATTGGCGAGCGCTGCATCCGAAGCTGAAGGCGGAAGGGCGTCTGCACCTCGAGACCTACTAAGCGCGGGCTAGTGCCGCGCGCAGCAGGATTCAGTCCTCGCGCATTTCCAGATTGCGGTTGATGCCGAGTGCCATCAAGGTGCCGACCGCGCCGGACAGCAGGTACAGGCCGACATAACCAACGCCGAAGCGGCTGGCGATGAACAGCGCCACCAGCGGTGCGAAGGCCGCGCCGACCAGCCAGGCGAGATCCGAAGTGATGATCGCGCCGCTGTAGCGGTAGCGGCTCGGGAATGTCGAGTTGATCGCGCCTGCCGCCTGGGCGTGGGTGAAGCCGAGCAGCACGAAGCCGCCGAGCACGAACAGCAGCGCGCCGATCAGGCTGCCGTGCAGGAACATCGGCAGCAGGCCGACCAGGCTGAACAGCGCGATCAGGCCGGCGCCCAGCGCCAGGGTGGCGCGGCGGCCGATGCGGTCGGCGATCTGGCCGGACAGCAGCATGCCGACGATGCAGAGCAGTGATCCGAACATCTGCACGCTCAGACATTCGACGACGCTGACTTTCTCGGTGCTCAGCAAGGTCACCCAGGACAGCGGAAAGACGGTGACGACATGGAACAGCGCGAAGCTCGCGAGTGGCGCGAAGGCGCCAAGCACGATGCCAGCGCGCTGGGTGCGCAGCAGTTCGCCGGTCGGCGAAGGCTCCAGTTCGCGGGTCTGCAGCAGCGCGGTGAACTCCGGTGTCACCACCAGGCGCAGACGGGCGAACAGCGCTACGACGTTGATGGCGAAGGCGACACAGAACGGGTAGCGCCAGCCCCAGTCGAGGAAGTCGGCCGGCGTCAGCGATGACACCAGGAAGGCAAACAGGCCGGCAGCGATGAAGAAGCCGATCGGCCCGCCCAGTTGCGGCAGCATCGCGTACCAGCCGCGCCGGTTGCGTGGCGCATTCAAGGCCAGCAATGACGGCAAGCCATCCCAACTGCCGGCGATGCCGACACCCTGGGCCATGCGCATCAGCGCCAGCACCACGATCGCCCACTCACCGAGCACCGCATAGCCGGGCAGGAAAGCGATGCCGGCGGTCGAGGTGCCGAGCACGAACAGGGCGATGGTCAGCTTGCTGCCGCGGCCGTAGCGGCTGTGGATCAGTCGGAACAGCGCCGAGCCGAACGGGCGGGCGATGAAGGCCAGCGAAAAGATTGCGAACGAATAGAAGGTGCCGGTCCTGGCGTCGACGAACGGGAAGAACACCGACGGGAACACCAGCACCGAGGCGATGCCGAAGACGAAGAAGTCGAACATTTCCGACAGTCGGCCGATGACCACGCCGATGGCGATTTCGCCAGGCGCGATCTGCGTGCCGTGTGCCTTGGCCGGTGCCTTGATGCTTGCCTGATTGCCTGCTTGGGGCGTGCTGGACATCGTCATGTTCCCGATCGATCGCGCTGGCCCGGTTCGGCCAACGATGCGTACCTTCGCACGATTGCCGGTCCGCGCCGATGGGACAAAAGGTCCAATCGCGGATTGCCGGCCCGGGGCCTAGATTGCGATCCGTACGCAGACCCGTACGCCGAACCGGACGCTGTCCATGCCTGCCCGCCTGCCCAGATTGCATTCACTGCTGCTTCAGCTGCTGCTGAGCTTGCCGCTCGCCGGTTGCGACATGGTGACCTTGTCGCCGTCCGGCGATATCGCGGCCCGGCAGGGCGATCTGATCGTCATTGCCACCGTGCTGATGCTGCTGATCGTGGTACCGGTGATGATACTGACCGGCTGGTTCGCCTGGCATTTCCGGGCGTCCAATCAGAAAGCCAATCACGATCCGGACTGGCATCACTCGACGGCGCTGGAACTGGTGATCTGGTCGGCCCCGCTGCTGATCGTGATCATGCTCGGCGCGGTGACCTGGATCTCCACTCATACGCTGGACCCGTTCCGCAAGCTCGATCGCATCGCCGAGGGGCGTCCGGTGCCGGAAGGCGTGCGGCCGCTGAAGGTGCAGGTGGTGGCGCTGGACTGGAAGTGGCTGTTCATCTATCCGGACTACGGCATCGCCAGCGTCAACGAGATGGCCGCACCCGTCGATGTGCCGATCGAATTCCAGATCACGTCATCGACGGTAATGAACTCGTTCTTCGTGCCGGCGCTGGCCGGCCAGATCTACGCGATGCCGGCGATGGAAACCCGGCTGCACGCGGTGATCAACAAGGCTGGCGACTTCGAAGGCTTCTCCGCCAACTACAGCGGCGCCGGCTTCTCGCACATGCGCTTCAACTTCAAGGGCATGGACGGCGAGGGCTTCGATCGCTGGGTCGCGGCAGTTCGTGAGTCGAATACCGAGCTGGGCCGCGGCGAATACCTGCAGCTGGAAAAGCCGAGCGCACGCGAGCCGGTACGTCACTACGGCAAGACCATGGCCGGGCTCTATGACGCCGTGCTGAATCTATGTGTCGAGCCGACCAAGATGTGCCAGCGCGACATGGCGGCGATCGACGCCCGCGGCGGTCTGGGTCTGGCCAATGTCTACAACGTGACGCGCCTCAGCTACGACGCCGACCGCCGTCGCGGTGCCGAGCTGCCGGCCAGCAATGTCTATGTCGCCGCGCTGTGCTCGCTGCCGTCCGACGTGATGGCTTCGCCGGTCGATCCGGCGTTCTATGGCAGCCGCCGCCTCGCGCCCTGATTCCAGAATCGATCCGAAAATGACCATCGCATCCGAACCCAATTCCGCGCCGGCGCAGCTGCACGATTCCGTGTTCCTGGGTCGCCTGAGCCTGGAGTCCATTCCGTACCACGAGCCGATCATCCTGGTGACCTTCGCGGTTGCCGGTCTGCTCGGCCTGTCGCTGCTGGTATGGATCACCCGCGCGCGCGCCTGGGGCTGGCTGTGGCGTGACTGGTTCTGCACCATCGATCACAAGAAGATCGGCGTGATGTACATGGTGCTCGGCTTCGTGATGCTGATCCGAGGCTTCTCCGACGCGATCATGATGCGCGCCCAGCAGGCCATGGCCTTCGGCGATGCCAACGGCTATCTGCCGCCGCATCACTACGATCAGATCTTCACCGCGCACGGCGTGATCATGATTTTCTTCGTGGCGATGCCCTTCGTCACCGGCCTGATGAACTACATCGTGCCGCTGCAGATCGGCGCCCGCGACGTGGCCTTTCCGTTCCTCAACAACTTCAGTTTCTGGATGACCACCGCCGGCGCGGTGTTGGTGATGCTGTCGCTGTTCATCGGCGAGTTCGCGACCACCGGCTGGCTGGCGTATCCACCGCTGTCGGGCGCGGCGTACAGCCCGGGGGTCGGTGTCGATTACTACATCTGGGCGTTGCAGATCGCCGGTGTCGGTACCTTGCTGTCCGGCGTCAACCTGCTGGTGACCATCATCAAGATGCGTGCGCCGGGCATGGGCCTGATGCAGATGCCGATCTTCACCTGGACGAGCTTGTGCACCAACGTGTTGATCGTCGCCGCGTTCCCGGTGCTGACCGCGGTGCTGGTGCTGCTGGCGCTGGACCGCACGGTCGGCACCAACTTCTTCACCAATGATTTCGGCGGCAACCCGATGATGTACGTGAACCTGATCTGGATCTGGGGTCACCCCGAGGTCTACATCCTGATCCTGCCGCTGTTCGGCGTGTTCTCCGAAGTGGTGTCGACGTTCAGCGGCAAGCGCCTGTTCGGCTATGCCTCGATGGTCTACGCGACCATCGTCATCACCATCCTGTCCTACCTTGTCTGGCTGCATCACTTCTTCACGATGGGCTCGGGCGCGAGTGTCAATTCGTTCTTCGGCATCACCACGATGATCATCTCGATCCCGACCGGCGCGAAGATGTTCAACTGGTTGTTCACGATGTATCGCGGCCGCATCCGCTTCGAGCTGCCGATGCTGTGGACGATGGGCTTCATGTTCACCTTCGTGATCGGCGGCATGACCGGCGTGCTGCTCGCCGTGCCACCGGCGGACTTTGTGCTGCACAACTCGCTGTTCCTGATCGCCCACTTCCACAACGTGATCATCGGCGGCGTGGTGTTCGGCGTGTTCGCTGGCGTCAGCTACTGGTTCCCGAAAGTGTTCGGCTACAAGCTCGATGTGTTCTGGGGCCGGGTGTCGTTCTGGTGCTGGCAGATCGGCTTCCTGTTTGCCTTCATGCCGCTGTACATCCTCGGCCTGATGGGCGTCACCCGCCGGGTCAGCCACTTCGAGGACACGAGCCTGCAGCCCTGGTTCATCGTCGCTGCGTTCGGCGCGGTGCTGATCGGTTGCGGCATCCTCGCGATGCTGGTGCAGTTCCGGGTCAGCTACGTGCGTCGTGAATCGCTGCGCGATGACTCCGGCGATCCCTGGAACGGCCGCACCCTGGAATGGGCAACCTCGTCGCCGCCGCCGGACTACAACTTCGCGTTCACCCCGCGCGTGCATGACATCGACGCCTGGTGGGACATGAAGCGCGGCGGCTACCAGCGGCCGACCACCGGCTTCCTGGCCATCCACATGCCGAAGAACACGCCGGCCGGCATCATCCTCGCGGGTATCAGCGGCGTGATGGGCTTCGCGCTGATCTGGCACATCTGGTGGGCGGCGGGTGCTGCGTTCGCCGCACTCATCGCCACCGCGATCGTTCACACCTTCAATCTCGACCGCGATTACCACGTGCCGGTCGAAACGGTGACCGCGGTCGAAGACCTGCGCACTCGTCAGCTGGCGGAGGCCGGAGCATGAGCAGCAGCACGATCTCCCCGCCGGCAGAGACCGGCAACCGCTACCTGGTCAGCGGCGAGCATCATCCTGCCAACGGCACGATGCTCGGCTTCTGGCTGTACCTGATGAGTGACTGCCTGATCTTCGCGGTGCTGTTCGCGATGTATGGCGTGGTCGGCGGCAATTACGCGGCCGGACCGTCACCGAAGGATCTGTTCGATCTCGAACTGGTCGCGGTCAACACCGCGATGCTGCTGCTGTCGTCGATCACCTACGGCATGGCGATGCTGGAAATGCAGCGCCACCGGGTCAAGCCGACGATGCTGTGGCTGGCCGTCACCGGCCTGTTCGGCCTGGCCTTCGTCGGCATCGAGATGTACGAGTTCCATCATCTGATCCATGAAGGGGCAGGGCCGCAGCGCAGTGCATTCCTGTCGGCGTTCTTCACCCTGGTCGGCACCCATGGCCTGCACGTCAGCTTCGGCATCGTCTGGCTGGTGGTGCTGCTGACCCAGCTGGGCCGCTGGGGCCTGACCGCCGCGAACCGTCGCCGGCTCGCTTGCCTGTCGCTGTTCTGGCACTTCCTCGACGTCATCTGGATCGGCGTCTTCACGGTTGTCTATCTGATGGGAGCCCTGCGATGAGTGCCGCCAATGTTCATGGCTCCGATGCCCGGCCGGTCGAAAGCCATGTTCACGGCCATGACGAGGGCCACCACGACGGCGACGAACTGCCGCACGCCAGCTTGCGCGGTTACCTGATCGGCTTCCTGCTGTCGGTGTTCCTGACCGCGATCCCGTTCTGGCTGGTGATCGGCGAAGTGTTCGCGGACAAGCGCATCACCACGGCGATCATCGTGGTCTTCGCGATCGCCCAGATGCTGGTGCACGTCGTCTACTTCCTGCACCTCGACACCCGTTCGCAGGCTGGCTGGAACATGCTGGCGGCGATCTTCACCATCGTGCTGGTGGTGATCGCGATCTCGGGCTCGCTGTGGGTCATGTACCACATGAACGCCAACATGATGCCGATGGACGAACACGAGCTGCGCAACCAGCCCTGATGGACAAGGCCCGGCCACGGCGCTGGCCTCGGCTAGCGCTGCTGGCAGGGCTGGCGCTGGCCTTCATCGGCTTCGTGGCGCTCGGCAGCTGGCAGCTCGAACGGCGGACCTGGAAGCTGGCGCTGATCGAGCGAGTGGAGGCGCAGCTGCAGGCGTCGCCGGTTGAAGCGCCCGGCCCTGCCGCCTGGGATCGCATTGACCGGGACGACGAATACCGGCGACTCCGCGTCTCCGGCCGCTACCACCACGATCTGGAAACCTGCACCCAGGCGGTCACTGTGCGCGGCCCCGGCTGCTGGGTGCTGACGCCGCTGGAAACGGTCGATGGCTGGACCGTGCTGATCAACCGCGGCTTCGTCGATCCCGCGCAGCGTGAGCCAGCGACCCGTGCCGATGGCCAGCCGGAGGGCATCGTCGCCATCGACGGCCTGCTGCGCCTCAGCGAGCCGCGCGGCGGCTTCCTGCGCCGCAATGATCCCGTGCAGAGCCGCTGGTATTCCCGCGATGTCCTGGCAATCGCTGCGGCTCGTGGCCTGCCGGCAGAGCGCGTTGCGCCTTACTTCATCGATGCCGGCAGCAGCGTGCGCGGCGGTCCGGTCGGCGGGCTGACCGTGGTGCGCTTCCACAACAGCCATCTGGTCTACGCGCTGACCTGGTACGGCCTCGCCGCGCTGAGCCTGGCCGGCGCACTGCTGGTGATCCGCCCGGACTGGCGCCGGCGCAGATCCCGCGGTCATGCCGAATCCCTTTGAGATGGAGCGACCGGGGTCCGCTGCTACCATCCGGCTCATGACCGCGCTTCCCGCTCCGCCGCGCCGCTTCTCGCTGCTCGATTCGCTCGGCGAAACGGCGAACCATCAGAACGCGATGCTGCTGGTGCAGCTGCGCTGGCTCGCGGTGTTCGGCCAGGCGCTGACCATCGGCTTGAGCACCGTCCTGTTCGACCTGCAGCTGCCGATGGCGACGATGTTCGGCGTCGTCGGCGTGCTGGTGCTGTTCAACCTGTACAGCATGCTGAGGCCGCGGCCGGACCGCGAAGTGCGCGACAGCGAGCTGATGACCGGGCTGTTCATCGACATCACCGCGCTGACCGCGCTGCTCTACCTCAGCGGCGGGGCGACCAACCCCTTCGTGTTCCTGTACCTGATGCAGGTGACCCTGGGCGCCATCCTGCTGGAGATGCGCTCCACCTGGGTGCTGGTCGCCTATTCCTGTGTGTGCTTCGTCGTGCTGATCGACCATCACGTGCCGCTGGTGTTTGGCGAGCATGCGCAGCGCACGGCCTTCGATCTGCACGTGCTCGGCATGCTCGTCTGCTTCGTGCTCGACATCCTGCTGCTGGTGGTTTTCATCCGCCAGATCGGCACCAACCTGCGTCGCCGCGACCGCAACCTGGCCGATCTGCGCCAGCACGCCGCCGAGGAAGATCACATCGTCCGCATGGGCCTGCTGGCCTCTGGCGCTGCTCATGAACTGGGCACGCCGCTGTCGACCTTGTCGGTCATCATCGGCGACTGGCGACATCTTCCGGAGTTCCGCGAGCATCCGGATCTGCGCCAGGAACTGGATGATGTCGATGCCGAGCTGCGGCGGATCAAGGACATCGTCAACGGCATCCTGCTGTCGGCCGGCGAAGCGCGCGGCGAACGGCCGATCCTGACCACGGTCGCCCACTCGCTCGGCGATACCGTCGATGAATGGCGCAGCCTGTGGCCCGGCGTCACGCTCGATTACGTCGTCGAGGAACCGCTCGATCGCGAGGCCTTTCACCGCACGCCGGTGGTCTCCGATTCGGCGATGCGCCAGGTGCTGTTCAACGTCTTCGACAATGCCCGCGAAGTTTCGCCGAGCTGGATCGGCGTCACCGTGCGCTGCCGCGACAGCCTGCTGACCATCGACGTGCGCGACCACGGCCCGGGCTTTCCGCAGGCGATGCTGGCGCGCATCGGCAAGCCCTATCAATCGAGCAAGAATCGCCCCGGCAGCGGCCTGGGCCTGTTCCTGGTGGTCAACGTACTGCGCAAGTTCGGCGGCCATGTCGACGTCATCAACGGCGAACACGGCGGCGCCATCGTCCGGCTGCAACTGCCGCTGAGCGCACTGGTGTTCGAACGCGGCGAGGGCGGAGCATGAGCGGACGCACCCTGCTGATCGTCGAGGACGACCCGGCCTTCGCCCGCACCTTGCGGCGCTCGTTCGAGCGCCGCGGCGATACCGTGCACAGCGCCGCCAGCCTCGAAGCCACAATCGCCGTGCTTGCCGAAGCCAAGCCGACCCATGCCGTGGTCGATCTGAAGCTCGGCCAGGAATCCGGCCTGGCCGTGGTCCGCCATCTGCACGGCCACGATCCGCAACTGGTGATCGTCGTGCTTACCGGCTATGCCAGCATTGCCACCGCCGTCGAAGCGATCAAGCTCGGCGCCAGCAACTATCTGGTCAAGCCCTCGAACACCGACGACATCGAGGCCGCGTTCGCCGGCGAGTCGGTCATCGAAGCCGAAGACCTGCCGATGAGCGGCCGGCAGACCTCGCTGAAGACGCTGGAGATGGAGCGCATCCACGAAGTGCTCGCCGAGACCGGCTTCAACATCTCGGAAACTGCCCGCCGCCTGGGCCTGCATCGCCGCACGCTGGCTCGCAAGCTGGCGAAGCGCTGGGTGTCCTGAGGCTGGACCGGCTGGTCATGGCCGTGATCGAATCGGGTTTCCTCACTCTCTTCGATACGACCCGATCACCATGAAATTTCCCGAATACCACACCGGCCAGACCTTCGTTCTCGGCCCGGTACTGATGACCGAAGAGCGGATCATCAAGTTCGCCACCGACTGGGACCCGCAGTGGTTCCACACCGATCCCGAACGCGCCGCCAACAGCCGCTGGAACGGCCTGATCGCCAGCGGCTGGCACACCGCGAGCACGGCGATGCGGCTGGTCGTCGATGGGCCACTAAAGGATTCGGGTTCGATTGGTTCGCCCGGCCTGGCTTATCTGAAGTGGCTGGCGCCGGTGCGGCCGAATGACGAGATCAGTGTGCATCTCGAGGTGCTGGAGACTGGGGTCTCGAAGTCGGGACGGATGGGGTCGGTGAGGTGGCGGTGGTTGGTGAAGAACCAGGCTGATGTTGTGGTTCTGGATACTGAGGCGACGAGTTTGTTTGAGCTGGCTGCGGGAGCGGCTCAGCAATGAGGTCCTGCGAAACAACGAAATGCATCTAGCGTCAGGTAGAACGATCATGCAGCGATTCAGTTTGATGATTTTTGCGGATTATTTTCAGTTCTACTTGCAGGACGAATCATCAGAAGAAAATCTCTCTGATAGCTGGGATGACGAAGCGGTAGAACGACTGCTCGCGATTGCTTCCGGCGTCGGTGGTGTGGGTACTGTCCGGAACATGAGCGTTCCCGTTAGTGTGGAAAAAACAAAGCTGGAGCCGGCTTTGGATGGTGACCT
>NZ_CAISIQ010000340.1 GCF_903885465.1 uncultured Nevskia sp. | reverse complement strand
GCACTGCCTGCCGGCCTCCGGCAGCGCCTCGATCATCAAGACCGCACTGGCGCTGCACCACAAGATTCTGCCGCCGATGCTCTGCGACGAGGTCGATCCGGATCTCGGCATCGAGCGCACACCGTTCTACATCAACACCCAGGCCAGGCCCTGGATACATGGCGGGCCGCATCCGCGCCGCGCTGGCGTCAACGCTTTCGGCTTTGGCGGCATCAACGCTCACATCATTCTCGAAGAGTACCGGCCGGCCGACGGACACAAAGTCAACGCCGGGCTGATGCATGTGCCCGGTCACAGCGAGTTGCTGACCCTGGCTGCCGACAGTCTTGCTGGACTCGTGGCCCTCGTGCGCCAGCTGCTGGCGCACGCCAAGGCCGAAGCCAAACCGAGTCTGGCGACACTGGCGAAGGCGAGCAGCGCCCACAGCCGCGGCGAGCACCGCCTGGCCGTGGTCGCCAACGATCCGGCTGATCTCGCCACCAAGCTCGACCAGGCGCTGGTCAAGCTGAGCCACACGGAAGTTGCGCCGTTCAAGCTGCGCGGTGGCGTGCATTACGGCCATGGTGCGGCGCCCGGCAAGGTCTGCTTCGTGTTTCCGGGCGAAGGCGCGCAGTACCCGAACATGCTCGCCGACCTCTGCCTGAACTTTCCGCAGATCCGCGAGTGGTTCGATTTCATCGACGAAACCGCCGTGCGCCGCGGCAGCCCCAGGCGCGCTCCGGTGGTGTTTCCGGCCCCGACCTGCGTGCCGCCCGGCGTGCGCGAGCGGCTCGACAGCGAACTGTTCGAAACCGATATCGCCGCCGAATCGGTATTCGCCGCCAGCATCGGTCTGTTCACCCTGCTCGACGATCTGGGCTTCGAACCGGATGCGATGCTCGGCCATTCCACCGGCGAGAACACCGCGATCACCGCCAGCGGCGTGCGCCGTTACGAACATCGCGAAGAAATCGCCGACACGGTTCGCGATCTGAACCTCATCTACGGCGATCTCGACCGCGAAGGCCGGATCGTCGAAGGCAGCCTGCTGACCATCGGCGCTCTGAAGCCGGCGGCGCGCGCGCAACTGCTGGCCGAGCACGGCCGCGGCAAGCCCATCCTGGTCGCGATGGACAACTGCCCGAACCAGCTGGTGCTGTTCGGCTCGCGTTTCGACATTGCCGCGCTGAAGGAAAAGCTGTCCGCCGAAGGTGCGATCTGCGCCGAGCTGCCGTTCGGCCGCGCCTATCACACCGCGCTATTCCATCCGGTGGCCGAGGCCTACCGCGAGTACTACGAATCATTGGAATTCGGCCCGGGTCGCGCAGTGCTGTACAGCGCCTGCAGCGTCGGCCCGTTCCCGGATGATGCCGACGAGATTCGCGAGCTGGCCTGCCTGCAGTGGGAAGCGCCGGTGCGCTTCACCGAGACCATCGAACAGCTCTACGCCGATGGCGTGCGGGTGTTCGTCGAGATCGGCCCGAGCGGCAACCTGACTTCGTTCATCGACGACACTCTGCGCAGCCGCAACGATGTCATCGCGCTGAGCACCAACAGCCGCCGCAAGCCCGGCGTGACCCATCTGCAACAGACCTTGGCGCAGCTGTTTGCGCTCGGCGTCAGCTTCGATCCGGCGAAGCTGTTCGAGCAGCGCGAGATTGCGCCGCTTTCGCTGGCGGCTGTTCCGCTCGGCGCTGCGCGGCAGAAGCCCCGTATCAAGCTGCAGATGCCTTTGGTACATCTGCCTGACGACGTGCCGCCGATGCCGCGCGCTCAGCCGGGCGCAGCGCCGTCCCCTGCCCCGGTCGTTGCCCCGCAAGCGAAGGCGCAGCCGATCGAACCGGCGCAGTCTGCCAGGCCGGTCGATGTGCGTCTGGAAGCGCTGAAGAATCACTTCGCGCTGATGCAGGATTTCCTCGACAGCCAGGCACGAGTGCTCGACGGTTTCGCCGGTACTGCGCCGACGATTGAAGCAGTAGATCCCTCGCGTGCCGATCCGCATCGCTATCCGCTGCTCGGTCGGATCACCGAGCAGGATGCAACACGGCTCAGCTGCGAGCGCCGCTATGACCTCGCCTCGGATCTGTTCCTGCGCGATCACGCGCTGGGTTCGGCGCCGAGTGCGCAACAGACTGATCTGCTGGCGCTGAGCGTCATCCCGTTTACCTTCAGCATGGAAATCGTCGCCGAAGCAGCCTGCCTGCTGACTGGCGACAACTTGCGCCTGATCGGCCTCGACTCCTCACGCGGTCATCGCTGGCTCGGCCTCGATGGCGGCACGCTCGATCTGCGCATCGTTGCCGAAAGAGTGGCTGCCGATGCAGCGCAGCCGGGCATCGAAAGAGTTTCCGTGCGCCTGTTTCAGAACGGCGTCGGCGGCCCCGCTGGCGGCGTGCTGGTGTTCGAAGCGATCGCTCTGCTCGGTGCCGCGTTCCCGACGGCACCGGCGGCACGGCCATGGCCAGCAGCGGACAGCAAGCCCTCGCGCAGCAATCCGGATGGCGAGTTGTACAGCCGCGGCATGTTCCACGGCCCGCGCCTTCAGGGCGTGACGTCGATCCGCCGCTGGGCCGATGAAGCGATCGAAGCCGACATGGTGACGATCGCCACCCACGACTATTTCCGCTTTACGAGGCAGCCGCAGTTCCGCACCGATCCGGCGCTGCTCGATGCCGCCGGGCAAGTCGTCGGCTACTGGCTGACCGAGCGCTTCGCCTGGGGCTTCAACTGCTTCCCGTACCACGTCGGCAGCTTCCGTCAGTACGCGCCGATGCCGCCGGCCGGCACCAAGGTAATCTGCCGCTGCGACGTCAAGATGACCGATCCGCTGCGCATCGAAGCGCATCTCGATGTGCTCGATGCCGACGGCCGCCTGCTGATGCGGGCCACAAACTGGGAAGACCGCAAGTTCACCGTGCCGGAGGTTTACTACAGCTTCCGGATGGCACCGCAGACCGCTTTCCTCAGTGAGCCGTTCCAGGCTGAAACCCTGGCTGCGGCTGGCGTCATCGCCCGCCGTGTGCCGGCATTCGACGATGGTTTTCTCGATCAGGGCTTCAGCATCTGGAAGCGCGTGCTCGCCAATCTGGTGCTGAACCATGACGAGCGCCGCGACTGGTACGCACTGCCGGTCACCGGCCCGCAGCGCGAGGCCTGGCTGCTCGGCCGCGTCGCTGCCAAGGACGCAGTGCGGGTCTGGCTGCAGCAGACGCACGGCGTCACCGCTGCACCCTCGGATATCGCCATCGGCAGCACCGCCGACGGCAGTCTGCGGCTGCTGCGCATCGACGGCGTCGCGCTGACTGCGCTGCCATCGATCTCGATCAGCGAGCACGGCGGTCATGCGCTCGCGGCCTGTGCAGCGCCGGGGCTTGGCATCGGCATCGACTAT
>NZ_CAISIQ010000339.1 GCF_903885465.1 uncultured Nevskia sp. | reverse complement strand
TGCCGTTGCATTGCCGAAACGACGGTGGTGAAATTGCTGCAGCCCTGCCGGGTGTGCAGGCTGCAGCAAACCAGTCACCCGTGATGGCGCTTGGCTTGGAGGCCGACGATGAAATCACCGATGCTGAGCAAGACCGGGATTACGCTTGGTGCTGTGCTTGCAGCGGGCCTGCTGCTTTACCCGGTTGCCACCGCGATAGCTGCTGAGCCTTCTGTGGAAGCCGCCGCCAAGCCGGCAGCGCAGCCGAAAGCCAAAAAGCGAAAAGCGCCGAAGCGGAAAGCAAAGCCGTCGACGCTCGATCTGAGCGTTCGCGCGCAGCCCGCTGAACCCTTGGTCAGCCCCGAGAATCCGGACTACGCCTCGACGATGCTGCGCCGGAAAGCGGTCGATCCCGCCGTGACCGCCAGCGCCGAAGAGACCAGCTACAAGACCGAGCCGCTGTTCCAGTCCGAACAGAAGCTGCAGCTGCTCGACGCCGAAGTACCGGTCACCGTGAAGCTGGGACGCTGGAAGGCAGCGGAGTCGAAAGCGCTCGGCCTGTCGGCGACAGTGCCCTTGCCGCATCCCACGAAGTAGCGCCTGGCTTGGCCGGTTCTATTCGACCCTGAATAAAAAGCGCTGGCCGTCGCGATCCAGGCAGGGATTCAGCCGCGAAAGCACCTCGAAGCCGACCATGCCATCGATACCCCACGCGGGGTCCATGCCCTGCGGCATCACGGTCAGCGGTGCCAGCTGGAAGCTGGCTTCCGGGCTGATCGCGACGATCTTGGCTTCGCCGTTGAGCACTTCGAAATCCTGCCCGCTGCCATCGCTGCCTGAATGGGCGACCAGATCCGGATAGCGTTTGCGGAAATCATGCTTGGCCGCGAAAGCCGGATAGACGACCACCGCGCCGTTGTTGCCGGAATCGACGATCAACCGGGCCTTGGCCCCATCGATGGTGACGACGATCGTCGGCAGCCCGTGATTGAGCGTCATCGGTACCGACGTCAGACCACGGCTATCGAAATCTCGGCGCGCCCAGCGCTGCATCCGCTGATGCTCGTAGTCGATGCACAGCACCGCGTTTTCCAGCAGCGGAGCGCCGATGAAACCGGCCAGCGGTGGCTTGCCCGACCGCTGGGTGACCTGCTCGGGAATAGCGACGATCGCAAAGGTCTGTTTGCTCAAGCTGGCACTGCCGATGCGGATGCTCGGCGCGGTGGCTAGCGTGGCCGCGTTGTGGTCGCCGCTGGCGTCGTTGACGCCTTGCTTCGCGCTCGCTTTCAAGCCCAGCGCCTTGGCGACTTCGGGGGTCACGAGGTTGCCATTCGACAGTCCGCTGTCGAACATGAAGGGCAGCTTGCGGCCCGGCGCCAGTTCGACGTTGATGACGATGTTGGCGCCTTCAAGCTGAAACGGAATGACCGCTGGCCTGGCATCAGGCTGCAGCAGCGGTTGCGCGGCAACGGAGGTCAGCAGCAGGAAGCCGGCGGCGAACGCGAAGCATCGTCTCGTTTTCATGTCGGCACCGTAGCAGTCCTTCCGCCAGCGGCGGCGACCGGGATCAGTCGTGGTAGTCCAGCAACTCCATCGTCACTTCGCCACCGACGATCTGCGTGGTTTCCAGCGGCTCCTCGCGTTTCAGCTTGATCAACCCGACGCCGGGCGCATACCACTCGGTGTGGCGCACCACGACTTCCGAAGCGCCAAGGCGGGGATCGGCGAGTATGTTGATCGGCGCGTCGCCTTCGACCTTGAGACAGTTCTTGAAGGTGCCCGCAGCCACCGTCACCTCTTCGCTGATCGAAGTCACCTTCATCAGCAGTGTGAAGCGCACCGAATCGTGATGCAGGAAGCGTTCGCGGAATGGCACGGCGCGTTCCAGGATGAACGGCTGGCTGGGGCTTTCCCAGCTGTCGCCGAGCTTCGGCGCGATCGGCATCACCGTGCGCGGCACGGCGTCGTCGCGCGGTTCGAACTCGACGGTGGTACGCAGGCCGGTGCGGACGATGTTCTTGTCGTCGAGCTTCAGCCAGTACTCGCTGCCGAGGCTGTTGCGGCGCAGATAGAAGGTTTCGCCGTTGCGCTCGCGACGGCCGCCGTTGCTCATCTCGAAGCGCTCGGTTTTGGTACCCAGCGGATTCGCCTCGATCAGTTCGTAGGTCCAGCTGCGGCCCTTGTCGAGCGGAAAATAGATCGGCGACGGGCCCTTGCTGCAGCCAGCCAGCAGCACGGCCGCAGCTGCAAACGCCAGGGTGATTCGGCAAGCGACGTTCATCGCAGGCCTCACTTTTCCGGCAGCGCCGGATCGGGCAGATCGCCGAGCGTGAAGCTGGGCAGGGCGCCGGCGCTGCGCTTGGCGTCCGACACCACGTTCGACTGATTGCGGGCGCCGCCCTTGCGACCGATCTGCGGCAGGCCCTGCTGGCGCTGGCGCTCGCGGGCGTCCTGGATCTGCTTCTGGTCTTCCGCGGCATACGGCAACACGTAGGCGCGCGGCTCGGCAGCCGGACCGTCCGGCGTCAGCTCGGTGGCCCAGATGTGGATCAGGCCCGGATCGCCGGTGGCCGCGTTCGGTTCGCGGACGCTGGCTGCGTGATACAGGAAACGGTCCGGCAGCGGGCTGTCTGTCGGCCAGCCGGCCATCTGCTTCCAGCCACGCTGGCTCAACATCGCCATGCCGACGAAGGCGATGATCAGCGTCGTTTTCAGCCGCGGCGACAGCCGGGTGCGGATCAGCAGGGCCAGCGCCAGCAGGGCGACCAGGAAGTACAGCATCGACAGCAGCACGAGTCCGTTGGACATGAGTGGGATATTTTTCTAGTGGATGTCAGTCGCGCGACTTGACCAGCGATTTCTGCAGCGTGTTGACGTTGACGACATTGCCGTCCGGCGTCACGGTGAAGCGAACGGCGGTCTTTTCCTCGCCCTGGCGAGTCAGCATGATGGTGTCGTAGTAGATGACCCGCAGCACCGGATTGACCTTGACCACGTTGACCTGCACCGGCACCGGGCCTTTCGAGGTCGACTTGTAGTTGTTGATGTTGACCGTGTATTCGCCTGGCGTCTTGCCACGCAGGGTCACCACTTCCTGGTTCAGCGGATTGATGATCTTCTGGCCGTTGACGGTGATGGTGTCGTTGGAAATACCGCGATCATCGCGATCCAGATGCATCAGGCCGGCATCCGGATGGCGGAACCAGACCACCTCGCCATCACCGCCTTCGACCCAGGTATCGATGTCGTCCTCCGAGCCATCGGGCCAGGTGGTGGTGACGATGAACTCCGCCTTGGTGTCGACCACGCCGGTCTTCTTCGACGGCGGGTTGAGGTTGATCAGCATCATGAACAGCAGCATCGTGAAACCCATCAGCACGTTGAACAGCAGATCCGTGAACGGATCCACCTCGTAGTGCTGGCGGTTGCTGGAACGGCGGGAGGCCATCGGTTTGCCTGGCTCGGATTCAGCGCGCCGCGTCTGCGTCGGGCAGGGTGATGATCAGCGCGAACAGGCGATCGGCCGAGCGGTCGATGGCCAGCATCTGGATGCCGATCATCATCGAGCCGATCAGGCCGGCGATCGTGTGATACAGCGACACCCGCATGCCGACACCCATGCCGCGGATCAGCGAATCCAGGCCCTGCGCCTGCAGATCGCCGGCACTGCCGAGCGAGCCGAGCATGATCACGAAGCCGATCACCGTGCCGAGCAGGCCGAGCTTGATGTGCAGGCCGGCCGAGAACCAGCCCAGCTCGGTGCGGCCCTTGATCCGCTCGTGCAGCAGATCGCCGAGCGCGGTCACTTCGGTGCTGCTCAGGCCACGGCGTTCGGCGACGAAATCGGTGGTCCAGGAATGTTCCGGCGTCGGCCGGCCGGCCGCGTGGTCGAGCAGGATGTCGTACTGGCGCGACAGCTCCCAGGCCTGGATGCCGACATAGGTCGTGGCGATCAGATAGAGCACGCCGACGGCCAGGGTCAGCTTGGTCGGATCGCCGAACAGCAGCAGCGGGATGTAGCCGGTATCGAAGCCCAGATAGATGCCGTACGCGGACGCACCGAAGATCAGCAGCCAGCGATGCCAGCCGATGCCGGCCGGATCATTGCTGCGCAGCGCTTCGACGCGATTACGCGGATTTGCCGAAGCTGTCAGTCGAAATGCTTTCATACCAGTCACGGGCTTGAGCCGCTTCACGCCGGCGCAGACCGTCCGGGGCAGTCAATGGACTGACTCCTTCCGAAACGATCGCGATACGGCCGCTGGCGGCGGAATAGAAACCGGAAACCGAGATCGCTGCGTCCTCGGCAACCAGGCTGTAACAGGTGTTGATCATGCGGGCATCAGGTGCGGGACGACCATCGAGGGCGGCCGCTATCGCCGTCGCGCAGAGCTTGGCCTGGCTGTTTGCGGCGAAGGCCGATTTCGGCATCGGCGCGGCAATCGCGGCATCGCCCAGCACGTGGATGCCGGCGTGCAGGGTCGACTCGAAGCTCTGCGGATTGACCGGGCACCAGCCCGATTCGTCAGCCAGCGCGGCGCGCCCGGCGATCGCTGCGGCCTGCTGCGGCGGGACGATAGAAGCGAGGTGGGTCGCGATCGGCGTGCTGGCGTCGCGCAGCCAGACTTCCCCGGTGGCAGTGTCGACTCTGGTCACTTCGCCGCCCTTGGCGCGCGGTATCCATTCGATCATCGCGCCGTAGCGCTCGTCCCATTCGGCGAGAAACAGCGACCGCTTGGTGAAGTCATCCTTGGCATCGGCGATCAGGATCTTGGTCCGCGCGCGCCCGGTTTTCAGCAGATGTTCGGCGATCAGGCTGGCGCGCTCGTAGGGGCCGGGCGGGCAGCGATAGGGATTGGCCGGCGCGCCGATCAGGATGGTGCCGCCGTCGGGGACGGTGTCGATGCGCTCGCGCAGCGACTGCACCTGCGCATCGCCGAGCCAGGCATGCGGCATCGCCCCGCTGAGTTCCGCGGTCAGGCCTTCGATCACGCCCCAGCGCATCGCGATGCCGGGCGATAGCACGATGCGATCGGCGACCAGGCGCTTGCCACCCGCCGTGCTTACCGTGCGGCTGACCGGATCGATATCGGTGACTTCATCGATCAAGGTCCGCACGCCGTGAGCACGGCCGATGTCGGCGGTATGGCGGGTGATGCTGGCGATGCTGCGCAGGCCGGTCAGCGCCAGATTGGTGAACGGGCCGGTGCACCAGGACGCGCGCGCGTCGATCAGCAGCACGTCGCTGGCCGGCGCGAGCCGCCGCAGCATCTTCGCGCAGGTGGCGCCACCGAAGCCGGCGCCGATGACGATGATCCTTGCCTTGTGCCGGGCCGCGGACGCGGGCCCGGTGGCGGGCAACAGGGTCGCAGCGAATGCGGTCTGCAGCAGTTGCCGACGCGACAGGCTCATGGCTGCGTACCTGCTTTCCCGGGCCTGCCCAGTTCGGTGGCCAGGGCATCGATCTCGGCATCGCTCAGATGCTGTGCAAAGCGGGCCATGATCGACCCCGGCTCGGGCTGATCGCGCGCGGCGCGCAGGCTGGCGGCGATCCTGGCGGCTGTGTAGCGATCAAGCGCCGGCATCGTCCCGGCATTGACGGCGGGCTGATGGCAGCCCTGGCAGGACGAGGCCAGCGGCGACAGAGAAGGGCGAGGGGGCTGTGCCGCTGCGATCACCGGCCGCGCGGCACCCGCCGCGATCAGCGAGATGGCGAGCAGCAGGCGCGGGGCAGTCAGCAGCATGGCGGCGAAAGGCAGAAAGCATGCCGTGAGGCGAGGACCTCAGGATAGGCGACAAGCCTTTGTTTTCGTGAATTTATTTTGAAGTAGCGGGTCGGCCCTTTACGGCACTGTCTCGAATTCGGGACAGTGTTTGTGTCGCGCCCTATAACCCCTTCCCCCGTGCACGGAGGAAGGAGACCCGCCACAAAAAAGCCGCCCGGCTGCATCGCAACCGGGCGGCTTTCAATCAGACCGCGACGCTTAGTGGACGACGGCGTTCAGCTCGCCCTTCACGTAACGCGTGGCCATCGCATCCATGCCGATGACCTTGATCTTCGAAGCCTTGCCCGAGCTTTCGAAAGCATCGAAGCGCAGCTTGACGATGTCCTTCGCAGCCGCCGTGGCCAGCTTCAGGAAGTAACGCGGATCGAACTCTTCCGGCTTCTGGCCGAGCGCGCGGCGGATTGCGCCAGTCATCGCCAGACGGATGTCGGTGTCGATGTTGATCTTGCGCACGCCGTGCTTGATGCCCTCGCGGATTTCCTCGACCGGCACGCCGTAGGTTTCCTTGATGTTGCCGCCGTATTGGCGAATGATTTCCAGCCATTCCTGCGGCACGCTCGACGAACCGTGCATCACCAGATGGGTGTTCGGGATGCGGGCGTGGATCGCCTTGACCTGGCTGATCGCCAGCACGTCGCCGGTGGGCGGACGGGTGAACTTGTAGGCGCCATGGCTGGTGCCGATGGCGATGGCCAGCGCATCGACCTGGGTCGAAGCGACGAAGCGGGCGGCTTCATCCGGATCGGTCAGCAGCTGGGAATGATCGAGCACGCCTTCGGCGCCGACGCCATCCTCTTCACCGGCCATGCCGGATTCCAAGGAGCCGAGACAGCCGAGTTCGCCTTCCACCGATACGCCGACGGCATGCGCCATTTCGACGACACGGGCGGTGACGCGGACGTTGTAGTCGTAGTCGGCCGGAGTCTTCTGATCTTCCTTCAGCGAGCCGTCCATCATCACGCTCGAGAAGCCCGAGCGGATCGAGGCCTGGCAGGACGCCGGGCTGGCGCCGTGGTCCTGGTGCATGCAGATCGGGATATGCGGGTAGGACTCAATCGCCGCTTCGATCAGATGACGCAGGAACGGTTCGCCGGCGTACTTGCGGGCACCGGCGGAGGCCTGGAGGATCACCGGGCTGTCGCAGGCTTCGGCGGCTTGCATGATCGCCTGCACCTGCTCCATGTTGTTGACGTTGAACGCGGGCAGGCCGTAGCTGTGCTCGGCGGCGTGGTCCAGCAATTGGCGCAGTGAAATCAGTGCCATGAACGCTCTCTTATGGTTTGTGGGGGACGGATGGAAATCCGTTTGCAAGATTAACCGAGACCGCCCCGGTGCCGGAACAGGCATGGGCAACCTCGGTCAGGGTGTCGATGACGCGATCGGCGCCAGCTTCGGCCGCCGGATGCCCGCCGTTGTAGCCGTAAGGCACCATCCAGACGGTGATGCCGGCATTGCGGGCGCAGGCGACGTCGATCGACGAATCGCCGACCAGCAAGGTGCGTTCGCGGCTGCTGCCGAAGGCGGCCATTGCATGCAGCGCCGGTGCGGCGTCCGGTTTCTTCTGCGCCAGGGTATCGCCGCAGACCACCAGATCGATCAGCGCCGGCAGCGGCCCATCGGCCAGCAGCTGCTCGACGAAACGGGTTTCCTTGTTCGACACGATCGCGCATTTGACGCCGGCCGCGCGCAGGCTGACCAAGGTCGAAACCGTGTCGGCAAACGGCTGGCTCAGTGGCGCAAGCCGGCCGTAATGGTGTTCGAAGCGGATCAGCGCGGCATCGATGTCGGCTTCGCGCTTCTCGGCCGTCGTGCTCGCCGAAGCCACCGTGTCATAAGCCTTGGCGATGGTCTGGCGAACGCCGTGGCCGATGAAGAAGCGCACGGCATCGGTATCGGCCGGCGGCAAGCCCTGATCGGCAATTGACAGGTTCACCGCCGCCGCGATTTCCGGTGCTGTTTCGAGCAGGGTGCCGTCGAGATCGAACAGCACCGCATCGAACGGACGGTCGGTGGCGATGACTGTCATCAGTTGGTCGACAGTTCGACGGCCGGCGTTTCGACGTTGGCCTCGACCACCCGCTGCGCCGCTTTGGTGACCGCAGCGGAGGTGATGCCGAAGTAGTCGTACAGCGCCGGTGCCGGTGCCGATTCGCCGAAGCTGTTCATGCCGACGAAAGCGCCATCGAGGCCGATGTACTTCCACCAGCTGTCCGAGGTCGCGGCTTCAACGGCCACGCGCGGGATGTTTCGCGGCAGCACGCTGGCCCGGTAGGCGGCCGGCTGGCGATCGAAGACGTCGGTCGACGGCATCGACACCACGCGGGCACCGATACCGAGCGCAGCGAGCTGCGTCTGTGCGGCCATCGCCAGCGACACTTCCGAGCCGGTGGCGAGCAGCAGCACGTCGAGATTCAGCTCCGGCTCGCTGAGCACGTAGCCGCCGCGGGCGATCAGGTCTTCGCCGTCCTCGCCATGCTTCTGCTGGGCCAGATTCTGGCGCGACAGCAGCAGCGCCGATGGGCCGTTGTGACGCTCGAGCGAAGCCTTCCAGGACACCGCCGTCTCCAGCGCATCGCAGGGACGCCAGACATCGAGGTTCGGAATCGCGCGCAGTGCAGCCGCGTGCTCGACCGGCTGATGGGTAGGGCCGTCTTCGCCGAGGCCGATCGAGTCGTGGGTCAGCACGTAGATCACCCGCTGCTTCATCAGCGCGCTCATGCGCATGCCGTTGCGCATGTAGTCCGAGAACACAGCGAAGGTGCCGCCGTACGGGATGAAGCCGCCGTGCAGGACGATGCCGTTCATGAGCGCGGCCATGCCGAATTCACGAACGCCGTAGCTGACGTAGTTGCCGATCGCGCCGACGGTGTGGAACGAGGCGCTGGCCTTCGCCGCGGTCAGGTTCGAACCGGTGAGATCGGCCGAGCCACCGAGCAGTTCCGGAATCTTCGGCACCAGGGTTTCGAGCGCGACCTGCGAGGACTTGCGGGTGGCGACGGGCGCGGTCACGGCGCGTGCAGCGGCGAGCAGTTCCTGCGAGGTCTTCAGCCAGTCCTTCGGCAGATAGCCGCGCTGGGCGCGGGTGAATTCTTCGGCCTCGGTCGGGAAGGCGGCGGCGTACTTCGCGAATGCGGCATTCCAGGCGGCTTCCCTGGCAGCACCGGCGGCGCGGGCATCCCAGGCGGTGCGGATGTCTTCGGGAATCTCGAACGGGCCGTATTCCCAGCCGAGTGCGGCGCGGGTGGCGGCGACTTCGGCGGCGCCGAGCGCAGCACCGTGCACTTCCTCGGTGCCGACCTTGTTCGGCGAGCCCCAGCCGATCTTGGTGCGGCAGATGATCATCGTCGGTTTCGCGGTCTGCGCCTGCGCTTCACGGTTGGCGGCATCGATGGCCGCCACGTCGTGGCCATCGATCGGGCCGACCACGTGCCAGCCGTAGGCGCGGAAGCGGGCGGCGGTATCGTCGCGGAACCAGCCTTCGACGTGGCCGTCGATGGAGATGCCGTTGTCGTCGTAATAGGCCACCAGCTTGTTCAGGCCGAACACGCCGGCCAGCGAGCAGGCTTCATGGCTGATGCCTTCCATCAGGCAGCCGTCGCCCAACAGCACGTAGGTGTGGTGGTCGACGATGGTGTGGCCGTCGCGGTTGTAGCGGGCGGCAAGCATCTTTTCGGCGAGCGCCATGCCGACGGCATTGGCGATGCCCTGGCCGAGCGGGCCGGTGGTGGTTTCGACACCGGGCGTGATGCCGTATTCCGGATGGCCGGCGGTCTTCGAATGCAGCTGGCGGAAGGCCTTCAGCTCGGCGATCGGCAGGTCGTAGCCGGACAGGTGGAGCGCTGCGTAATGCAGCATCGAACCATGGCCATTGGAAATCACGAAGCGATCTCGATCCGGCCACTTCGGGTTGTTCGGGCTGTGCTTGAGGTAATCCCGCCACAGCACTTCGGTGAGATCGGCCATGCCCATCGGCATGCCGGGATGGCCGGACTTGGCGGCTTCGACGCCATCGATGGCGAGGAAGCGGATGGCGTTGGCAAGCCGGCGACGGTCGGCTGCGGTCAGGGTCTGGGTCATGGCGATTTCGGAAGTGTTGTGGGTCGCGTCAGGGTCAGGCGCGGCGCTTCTTGTCCATCAGACGCAGGATCATCGGCGTGAAGATCATCTGCATCGCGAGCGACATTTTGCCACCCGGACAGACGATGTTGTTTGGCCGGGTCATCATCGAGCCGGCCAGCATGCTCAGCAGGTACTGGAAATCGATGCCTTTCGGGTCGGCGAAGCGGATCACCAGCATGCTTTCATCGGCTGTCGGGATGTCCCGGGCGATGAACGGATTGCTGGTATCCACGGTCGGCACGCGCTGGAAATTGACGTGGGTGCGCGAGAACTGCGGGCACAGATGATTCACGTAGTCCGGCATCCGGCGCAGGATGGTTTCGACCACCGCTTCCTGCGAGTAGCCGCGCATGTTCTGGTCGCGATGCAGCTTCTGGATCCACTCCAGGTTGATGATCGGCACCACGCCGATCAACAGGTCGGCGTGCTTGGCGACGTTGTGCTCGTCATCCTTGTAGCCGCCATGCAGGCCTTCGTAGAACAGCAGGTCCGAACCCGGTTCCATGTCGGTCCAGGGCGTGAACGTGCCCGGATCCTGCTTGTGGGGCGCGGCTTCGTCGGCGTCGTGCAGGTACTTGCGGACCTTGCCCGTGCCGGTCGCGCCGTAGGTCTTGAATAGCGTTTCCAGTTCGGCGATCAGATTGGCGCCCGGTCCAAAGTGACTGAAGTGGGTATTGCCCTTGGCTTCTTCGTCCTTCAGCTGCGCGCGCATGCCTTTGCGATCGTAGCGATGGAATGAATCGCCCTCGACCACGCCCGGCTTGATCTTTTCACGCCGGAAGATGTGCTGGAACGCCTTCATTACCGTCGTGGTGCCAGCTCCTGAGGAGCCGGTCACCGCGATCACCGGATGTTTCACAGACATGGTGTGTCTCCCCTCTGGAGGACGCCGGGCACTCGGTGGTGCCCATAGGTTTTGTAGAAATCAGACTTCGGAGCGATACAGCGAGCGGTCCTTGAACAGGGGCGAGGCATAGGGACGGTCGGCGCCGCTGTCGTGTTCGGCGTGATAGCGCTCGATGCGCTCGACTTCGTTCTTCGAGCCGAGGATCACGGCGATGCGCTGGTGCGCGGAATCCGCGGCGTGATCGAGGATGGCGCCACGGCCGTAGCTGGCCGCGCCGCCGGCCTGCTCGACGATGAAGCCGATCGGATTGGCTTCGTACAGCAGGCGCAGACGGCCGACCTTGGCCGGGTCCTTGGTGTCGCGCGGGTACATGAATACGCCGCCGCGCATCAGGATGCGATGCACGTCGGCCACCATCGAGGCGATCCAGCGCATGTTGAAATCGCGACCGCGCACACCGGTCTTGCCAGCCTTGCATTCCTCGACGTAACGAGAGATCGGCGGTTCCCAGAAGCGCTCGTTCGAGGTGTTGATCGCGAACTCGCTGGTGTCCGGCGGAATGCGCAGGTTCTCGTGAGTGAGGATGAAGTTGCCGATCTCGCGATCGAGCGTGAACGCGTGCGTGCCCTTGCCAACGGTGATCACCAGCATCGTCGCCGGTCCATAGATCGCGTAACCGGCAGCAACCTGGCGGCGGCCTTCCTGGAGGAAATCCTCGACCGTCGGCGGCGCGTCCTTGTCATGCACCAGCACCGAGAAGATGGTGCCGACCGACACGTTGACGTCGATATTCGATGAGCCATCGAGCGGATCGAAGTTCAGCAGGTAGCGGCCACGCTTGAACTCGGCCGGAATCTGGATCGGCTCTTCCATTTCCTCCGAAACCATGCCGGCAAGCATGCCGCCCCATTCACAGGCGTCGATCAAGGCGTCGTTCGACAGCACGTCGAGCTTCTTCTGAATCTCGCCCTGAACGTTGGTGTTGTCGATGGCGCCATGGAAGCCGCCGAGCGCGCCTTTGGCGGTCATCGCCGCGATCGACTTCACCGCCGCTGCCACGTCGACCAGCAGGCCGGCGAGCTGGCCGTTGTCGTCCAGTTCGTGCAGCTGCTCGATCAGAAACTTCGACAGCGTGGTTCTTCCGAGATACATGGCGCGTCCCTCAGGGTGGTGCAGCGGTGTCGGCGTCGAACACGCGGGACGCGAGGATATCGGACGCAACCAACGTGCTGAGATCTTGCGCGGTGACATTCAGCTCGCCATCGCCGACGCCGGCGAACAGGCGGTTGGCCTGACGCAGCCGGGCGCGGTCCAGCGCATTGCGCACCGAGCGGGCGTTGGCGAAATTCGGCTGCTTGAGCCGCCGTTCGATGTAGTCGCCCATGGCAACTTCGGCGTCGCCATCGAAACGATAGTTCATGGCGCCCACCATCTTGCTGGCGATCGACAGCAGTTCCGGCTGAGAGTAATCGGGGAAATCGATGTGATGAGCGATCCGTGACGACATGCCGGGGTTCGAGCTGAAAAAGGTATCCATCCGGTTCTTGTAGCCGGCCAGGATGACCACCAGGTCGTCCCGGTTGTTCTCCATCACCTGCAACAAGATTTCGATCGATTCCTGACCATAGTCGCGCTCGTTTTCCGGCCGGTACAGGTAATAGGCCTCGTCGATGAACAGCACGCCGCCCATCGCCTTCTTCAGCACTTCCTTGGTCTTCGGCGCGGTATGGCCGATGTACTGGCCGACCAGGTCATCGCGAGTCACCGACACGACATGGCCTTTGCGCACATAGCCGAGACGATGCAGGATTTCTGCCATCCGCAGCGCCACCGTGGTCTTGCCGGTGCCGGGATTGCCGGTGAAGCACATGTGCAGGCTCGGCGGGCTCGCTTCCAGCCCCAGCGCCTTGCGGGCACGGGTCACGGCGAGATACGCGGCGATCTCGCGGATACGCCGCTTCACCGGTGCCAGGCCGACCAGTTCACGGTCGAGTTGGTCAAGAACCTCGGAGACGTTCGAATCACGAACGATCGCCTGGAGGTCAACGGTCTGGGTATTGTCCACGGTTGCCTCCGCTTGAAATGCTGCCTGTAATGGGGATCACCTCGGCCGGCTCGGCCGAGGTGATCCCCTGCTTCATGGCTTCAATACCGCTCGCCTTCGCCCTTGTCGGTGGCGTAGGAGTGAATGGTGTAGCGCACCGAACGGCCTTCGGTTTCCTGGCGAACCAAGCCGAAACCCGGCTCCTTCGCAGGACGGTTGACGATGTACGACATGGTCGGTGACTCGACACCACGCGTGGCATCGAAAGCGGTGACGCGGATGTAGTGGTCCGGAAACGTCTTGCGTGCGCTGTTGATTTCCATCAGGGCGCCGGCGGCGTCCTTCAGGTCGAACATCGGGTTGCCGAACATTTCCCAGTAGGTGTTGCGCGGATGCGGATCGTCGGTGTACTCGATACCGATCGACCAGCTTTTGTTCAAGGCATATTCGATCTGCGACGTGATCTGGGCATCGGTCAGTTCCGGCAGGAACGAGAACTGCCCCTGAGTCACGCGCTGATTGGTGTTGGTCATCATGATGGTTTCTCCTGGCTCAGACGCTGGCGGTGGCGGTCGGTGCGTAGTCGGCGGTATCGGTCGACTCGTAGTTGAAGCTGACATCGCCCCAGACATCGAGCGCCTGCTTCAGCGGCGTGCACCAGCGGCCGGCGTCGCGAAGAATCTGCGGGCCCTCGTTCCAGATGTCGCGGCCTTCGTTACGGGCCATGACCATCGCTTCGAGCGCCACGCGGTTGGCCGTCGCACCAGCCTGGATGCCCTGCGGATGGCCGATGGTGCCGCCACCGAATTGCAGTACGACGTCATCACCGAGGTAGGTCAGCAGCTGATGCATCTGGCCGGCATGGATGCCGCCGGAAGCCACCGGCATGACCTTGTTCAGAGAGGCCCAATCCTGCTCGAAGAACAGACCGGTCTCGAGGCTTTGCGGCGTGTGCGTTTCGCGCAGCGTGTCGTAGAAGCCCTTGATCATCAGCGGATCGCCTTCCAGCTTGCCGACCACCGTTCCGGCGTGGATGTGATCGACGCCGGCCATGCGCATCCACTTGCAGATCACGCGGAAGTTCATGCCATGGTTCTTCTGGCGTGAATAGGTCGAGTTACCGGCACGGTGCAAGTGCAGGATCATGTCGTTCTTGCGCGCCCACTTGGCCATCGACTGGATCGCGGTGTAGCCGATCACGAGGTCGATCATGATGATGACCGAGCCCAGCTGCTTGGCAAACTCGGCGCGCTCGTACATCTCTTCCATCGTGCCGGCGGTGACGTTGAGGTAATGGCCCTTCACTTCACCGGTCGCGGCGGATGCCTTGTTGACGGCTTCCATGCAGTACAGGAAGCGATCACGCCAGTGCATGAACGGCTGCGAGTTGATGTTCTCGTCGTCCTTCATGAAGTCCAGACCGCCCTTCAGGCCTTCATAGACGACGCGACCATAGTTGCGGCCCGAGAGGCCAAGCTTCGGCTTGGTGGTGGCGCCGAGCAGCGGACGGCCGAACTTGTCGAGACGCTCGCGCTCCACGACGATGCCGGTGGCCGGGCCCTGGAAGGTCTTCAGGTAGGCGACCGGAATGCGCATGTCTTCCAGACGCAGCGCCTTCACAGCCTTGAAGCCGAAGACGTTGCCGATGATCGACGCGGTGAGGTTGGCGATCGAGCCGCCCTCGAACAGATCGAGGTCATAGGCGATGTAGGCGAAATGCTGCTGTTCGGTCTTGGTGCCGGGTCCGGTGTTCGGTACCGGGTCGACGCGAAAGGCCTTGGCGCGATACAGCTCGCAAGCGGTCAGGCGATCGGTCCAGACCACGGTCCAGGTCGCGGTCGAGGATTCACCGGCAACGGCGGCGGCGCATTCGTCGGCCGGCACACCTTCCTGCGGCGTGATGCGGAACATCGCGATCACGTCGGTATCTTTCGGCACGTAGTCGGGCTGCCAGTAGCCCATCTGCTTGTACTTCAGCACGCCAGCGGCATAACGCTTCTTGCCGTCGGTGATCTGTTTGTCATCGCTGGTCATTGCATCGTTCATCGCGTCTTCCTCTTGGCGTTGGCTGTGCTTCGATGGGGAGGAAGGTACGGCTCACATCAGTTAAGGTAAATTCACGATATCTGCATCGTTGAATAAGGTTTTCTGATGTTAAACCTCAGCCTGCGCCAGCTTCGAACCTTTGCTACCGCGGCTCGCCACCTGAGCTTTGCCCGCGCGGCCGAAGAATTGCATCTGACCGCGCCGGCGGTGTCGATGCAGATCCGCGATCTGGAGACCGCGATCGGCCTGCCGGTGTTCGAGCGCAGCGGCCGTTCGATGAGCCTGACCACCACCGGCGAGTACCTGCTGGTCTACGCCCGCCGGGTGATCGCCACGCTCAAGGAAGCTGAGGACACCATCGCCCGCCTGCGCGGCGTGCAGGCCGGGCGGATCACGGTCGGCATGGTCGGCACCGCGCAGTACTTCGTGCCGCGGCTGCTGGCGCAGTTCCGCAAGGACTATCCGGGCGTCGACGTGCGGCTCACGGTGGGCAATCGCGATCAGCTTGATCGCCAGCTGCACGATCGCGAGATCGATCTGGCGATCATGGGCCGGCCGCCGCGCGAACTCGCTGTGCGCGCCGAAGCGTTTGCGGCGAATCCGCTGGCGGTGATCGCGGCCGTCGATCACCCGCTGGTCGGCAAGAAAGCGATCCCGCCGGCGCGGCTGGATCGCGAGCTGTTCATCGTCCGCGAGAGCGGTTCAGGCACCCGCGCGGCGATGGAAGCCTTCTTCAAGGAACAGCGCATCGCGCCGCCGGCGATCATGGAAATGGACAGCAATGAAACGATCAAGCAGGCCGTGATCGCCAATATGGGCCTGACCCTGCTGTCGCTGCACACACTCGGTCTGGAGCTGCAGGCCGGGCAGCTGGTAGTGCTCGATGTCGTCGGCCTGCCGCTGCGGCGCGCCTGGCATGTGGTCAGCCTTGGCGCGCTGAGCCTGTCGCCGGCGGCGGAAGCGTTCCGCTACTTTGTGCTGGAGCGAGGTGACGCGATGCTCGAACAGCTGTTTGGCCAAGCGGCGATCACGTCGGGCGATCACCTGAACTCCTGATCCTCGAGCTGGCGATACAGGTACTGCACGTTCTGCGGGTGAATGAGGTCGTACTGCTGCCAGCCTGCGAACTCCGGTAGACGTACGCGGGCCGAGGCTTCGAGCAGGCTGGCACCGCGTTGATATTCGCTGCGCACGGCAGCGTCGATCTGCCGCAGATAGCGCTGCATCGCATCGATCTGGCGCAGATCGCCGACCGGCCCGAAGCCCGGCACGATGCGCTTCAGCGGCAGCTGGCGCAGCGCTTCGAGCGCGGTGATCCAGTTGACGACGCGGGCATCGCGCAAGCTGGGAATGCGCTGACTGGCGATCAGGCCGCCCGCGAACAAGATGCCGGACTGGCGATCAAATACGGCGAGCGTGCCTGGAGTGGTGGCTTGGCCACCGTCGATCAGCGTGACTTGGCGCCCGCCGAGATCGATCGGCGCACGAACGTCGATATCCCGGTCCGGCGTGATCAATACCGTGCCCTTCATCAAGCCGCCGGGCAGCAGTTCGCGCAGATGGGTCAGGCAGTTCTCGCAGCGCTGCCGCATCAGCTTCGCGGCATCCGGCGAGGCCAGCACCGGCACGCCGTGGGCTCGGAAAGCGCCGGCACCGAACAGGAATTCCTGGATCGGCTGGGTCAGCAGCAGCGCTACGATCGGCTTGTTGCTGCGCGTCGTCCAGGCTGCATGCAGCCGTTCGCCGTGGACCTGCGACACGCCGCTGTCGATCGCCAGTGCGCCACGGTTGCCGACGATCAGCCCGCTGTTGGCAATCTCGCCACGGTTGGCCGGGACGATCGCGTCATGGCTGCCGAGATCGGCGAATACGCCGTCGGCCAGCTTCACGGTTTCCGCAGTAGCGATTGCCGGTAGCAAGGCGATCGCGAGGACCGCCGTCAACAGGATCTGCAAGCATCGGCTCATGCTCGACAGACCTGCCGCTGCCGCAGCCGTTCTGCGACGACGATGCAAAGGCTCAGCCACGCGGCTGCCGACGCGAAGCCGGCAATAACGTCGCTGAAGTAATGCACCTGCAGCAGCACCCGGCTGAAGCCGATCAGCAGGATCAGGGTCGTCGTTCCGATCAGCAGCGGCAGCCGTGCCGGTGCCGGCAGCCAATGCAGCAGCAGCCAGGTCAACATGCCGTAGACCGCCAGCGAACCGGAGGCGTGGCCGCTCGGAAAGCTGTAGCTCGGTTCAATCACCAGGCCATGGTCGTAGAGCGGCCGCGCCCGCTCGAACGACAACTTCAGGGCGCGATTCAGCAAGCCATTGCCGGCAGTGGCGATCAGCCAGGCGCCCAGCTCCAGCCAACGTCGACGCAGCAACAGCGCCAGCGCCACGCCGATGACGACTGCCAGCAAGGTCATGAAATTGCCAAATTGCGTGATCGCGAAAATGGCCTGCAGCATCGGCCGTGAAATGGTTCTGCGCAGCTCGTTGGCCAGCAAGGCATCGAAGATGCTGATGCGGCTCAGCAGGCTGGCCACGATCAGAAACAACACCAGTGCCAGCACTGCGACGCCCAGGCCGACGATCGTCAACGGCCTGGCATTCACCGAGGCCTGATAGCGCAACGCTCGCTGCCACAGCAGACGCGTGAAGAGGCCAGCCGCGACGATCAGGCCAGCCAGCAAGGGCAGGGCGTTGGCGCCAATGAACTGCGCGAGGGCGGGCATCGCGGGCTGGAACGATCGGCCGATCAGTGCAGCGGGCGGCGATCGAGCGCGAGTTCGGTGATCGAGCCAGGCGCAAAGCGCTGCTGATCGGCATCGTAATCCCAGCGTTCGACACTGCATTTCGCAGTGCCCGGCTGATGGCGAATCAGATTGACCGAGTTCGGCGCGCCGGACCGTGTGCGCCGCGAGACCGCCGTGCCGGCCTGTACGGCAAAGATTTCGCGCGGCAGCTGATGGACTTCCTGCAGCGCTTGCGTGAACGGCAGATGGATGTGGCCGCCGAGGATCAGATCGGCCCCGGCCGCCGACCAGACCTGCATCGCCGCACGACGGCCATGCAGCAGGTTGTGCTCGTCCTCGACATGCTGCACGTGCACCGGCTGATGGGTGACCACCAGCTTCAGCCGCGAGGCCGGGCTGCGCAGCAGGCGGCGGCGGACCCGCTCGATCTGCCGCGAAGAAACCTTGCCGTCGACATGCCGAAAGCGGCTGGTGGTGTTGACGCCGATGATCAGCACCGCGTCGTCCTCGTAATCCGGTTCCAGTTCCCGGCCGAAGGCGCGACGCAGATTGCGGTACGGCACGAACAGCCGCTGCCAGACCTCGAACAGCGGAATGTCGTGATTGCCCGGCAGGATCAACTTCGATCGCGCTGCCAGCGCATCAATGAACTTGCGCGCGGCAACGAATTCCGGCGTCCGGCTGCGCTGCGTGATGTCGCCGGACAGGATCGCCACATCGGGCTGCTGCTCGCGCGCCAGTTGCAGCAGCGCTTCGACGACTTCGGCGCGCTCGGTACCGAAGTGGGTATCGGACAGGTGCAGCACCAGGCTCATGCTGCGTTGTCTTCCGTGGCCGGCGTCAGCGGCACCATTAGCAGCAGCGGCGTCGGCGACACGCAGAACACCAGCGGCACCGGCAGCCGCGTGACTTCGCCGTCCATCGCCACCTTGTAGCTCCTTCGCCGACTGCGACGATGCGGGCGCACGGTGAGTTTCTGCAACGCGACGCTGATCACCTGATCGGCTTCGCCAAGGCGGCCGAAAGCCCCGCGCAGCATCAGGCCGATCATCGCCAAGGTGCTGACTGGTTTCGGCGCGATGGCGACCAGATGGTCGTGAGCGAGCGCAGCACCTTCGGCGATGCCGATTTGCTTGAACTGCAGCGCATTGTTGCCGACGAACAGCGTCGGCGTGCGGAGCTTGCGGGTCTGGCCTTCGGCTTCGATCTCGATGCTCAGCTGCCGGCGATTGCGCAGCACGCTGACCAGGCCGGCCACCGCCGCGATCAGCCGGCTGCGGCCGAAGCGCTGCTTGAAGGCTTCACGATCTTCGAGCAGTTGCGGATAGAGACCGAGGCTGGCGTTGACCAGGAACAGGCGGTCGTTGACCAGACCGACCTGCACCGGCTGCGGCGTGGCTGTCAGCAGCGCTTCGGTGGCGATCCGCGTGTCCTGCGAGATGCCGTGCTCGCGGCCGAAGTAGTTGAACGTGCCCTGCGGCAGTACCGCGAACGGCTGACCGCAGCCGAGTGCCGCCTGGGCCACGGCATTGATGGTGCCGTCGCCACCGGCAGCGACGACGATGCCGTCCTGCGCCTTGGCCAGTTCGACGGCGCGCCGTGCCAGGCCGGGAATATCACTGCCTTTCTCGGCGAGCAGCAGTTCGTGGCGGCGGCCGGCGCTGTCGAGCACTTCGCGGATGATGGTCTGCGTTTTGTTGGTGTCGCTATGTCCGGAACCTGCGTTCATGACGATGAAGCACGGCTGCTGCTGGGCTTGATTCACGAGCGATCAGAGATTTTCAAAGCGATTCATATCCAGGATTCCCGCTTCCAGCGGCTCGGTTTCGCGCTGGTACTGGGAAAAGTCGTTGAAGACCGCCCAGAAGTCCGGATGGGTGCGGCGCAGGCCCCATTGATCGACGACCTTTTCCAGGCTTGCCTTGTCGGTAGCCGCCGACAGCGCTGTGACGAAGCTGTCGAGCTCGGCCATCGGCACATCGAAGGCGAAGTTCGGATAGTTGCCGTAGACGCCGGGCATCACGCTTTCCGTGTCGCGCTCCGGCTGCAGGCGGCCCTCCTCGCCCATGATGAAGGCGACATTGCTGTGCGCGCGGTTGTGGACCAGCGAATAGACCAGCCGCTGCTTGTCACCGCGGATGCGCAGCAGCACCACTTCCGGCAGCAGGGTCAGCACCGGCAGGGTCTTGCCGGTGGCCTGTGCCAGCGGCCGCAGCGCGCGATTGGCGGCCTGGGTCATCGCCGAGCTGTCCGGCAGCTTGCAGTCGCCGCGCGCACAGCGGTTGATGACGTCGTCCGGCCCCTTGACCTTGCGCAGCGCCTTCAGAAGCTGGTCGACGTACGCCGCTTTCGCCGCTTCCACGCCGATACCCGGCTTGAATTTCAGCTGGGTCGGCCGCTTGTCGTCGATGTCCGGATAGGTGGTGAACAGCTTCACCCGGCCGCCGTCCTGATACCACTGGTGCAGCAACGGATTGCGAAGCTTCGGCGGCAGGAAACGCAAGAAATCGGTCTCGCCGTCGTTGCGGATCAGGTCGAAATACAGGCGCGTCTGCAACTGATGCGAGACGTTGCCGAAGACATCGAAATTGACCACCAACTCATAGAAGGTGCGCTCGAACAGCGGGTAATCCATCACCCAGAGGGTTTCCGGTATCGCGCCGATCAAGCCGTTCTTGACGAAGGCGTTGTCGTGGTGACGGAAGACGGTCAGCAGCGCGTCACGATTGGTACCGTCGCCATCCCAGATATCAGTGATCGACGCGCCCTTCGGCATCTTCTTGCCATAGGCCTCCTGGCGCAGCCGCACGTAATCGTTGCGCTGGTTGCGATAGCTGGCCCATTCGGTGCCGGCCTTGATCAAGCTCGAATCCTGACCGGCGACATCGAGCAGCGGCGACACCTTGTTGCGATAGGCGGCGTCGTTGACGTACAGCTCGCGCGACGGATCTTCGAAGCTGACCCAGAACTGGTCGCGGATCACGTCAGTCGCCGCCTGGCCGGCGCAGACCGGGCCGCGTATGAAGGTGCGGACGAAGAACTGCGCTTCGTCGAGCATGAACTGGTAGCGCGCCTTGGCCGGGATCGGATCAAAGGTCAGGAACGGATTGGCGCGGGCTTCCTTGTCGTGTTTCTCGTGCTCCGGTTTCGGCGGCACGGTCCAGGCGTCCTTCAGGAACAGGTCCTGGAAGTGCGCCATGCGGCGCGCATCGAGCCCGTAGGTGATGTGGTTCTTCTGGACGATGCTTTCGGTCAGGATCCGCAGCCGGTAGTGGAACGGGCCGTCCGGCGCCTGATTCGGCAAGCGGGTGGCGACCGGCACGATCGGCTCGCCCGATGGCGTGCGCGAGCGCAGCAGCTCGTAGAAGTGCGGCGTCTTCTCGCTGGTGAAATGCAGATGGGCAGTGAACAGGTGCTCGTAGAGATAACGCGCGACCAGCTGCTCGCGATCACCTTCGCGATTCAGCCAGTTTTCCCACTGCGTGATCTGCTCGGCTTCGGCGGCGCTCGGCTGCACCTCGTTCGGCTCGACGACTGCGCCCTGAGAAATCCAGGTGCTCAGCGTCTGGTACTCGGGCTCGGTCAGGCCGGTCACGGCCAGCGGCATGCCTTCACGCGGATGCTTCTTGGCAAAGCTGTCGTACTCGTCGAGGGTCGGGCACTGATTGACTCGCGCAAAGCCGAGTTGCAAGTCCTCCGGCAGCCGCTGGTTCGGCGGCCAGCTGTGTTCGCGACCCATTGCCAGCGCGCGCTGCAGCAGCGACGACGGCACCTGATTCTTGCCCTCGGTCTGCAGCACCGGCTGCACCGAATAGAAGCCTTTCTGGCGCCATTCGCCGACGTTCAGGGCGTCGATGCCCAGGCGGGTGGTGGGGATACGTTCGAGCCGCGTGCCGTCGTAGACCGCCAGCTTGCTGGCACCGCGCTCGACGCCGTCGGCGCTGGTCAGCTTCAGCTGGCAGGGCGCATCGAAGCAACCATGGCAGGCGGCGCACTTGCTATCGAAGATCGGCTGTATGTCTTTTGCGTAGTGGTAGGTCTGGACGACCGCCACAGGCGCAGGCAAGGGCTGTTCGCGAGGAACGATGCCTGAGCAGGCCAGCAGGGCGAAGGTTGCGGCACAACAGATCGCGCCGACGCCATACCAGCGGCGGCGAGGTGTGGAAATGAGCGACAAGGGACGGTTCCGGGGCAAGTTGGCGTGATCGTATCAGGCTGATCACGACGATTTGCAGTGGCTGACCGGTGCCGCCCGGCGATTAGCGGGTGGTGCTGGCGACGCCGCCGAGCTTGAAGGCGACCTCGCTGCTGAAGCTCAGGTCCTTGGTGTCGACCACGTCGGCGTGCAGAGCGCCATCGCCGCTGGGCAGGAAATAGAAGCGGAAGTTGGGGTTTTCGCTGATCGAGAAATCGATGTCGGCGCTCAGCACCAGCTTGTCGCCGTAGCGGACGCTGAGCTTGCGCACGTAGTACGCCGGCTCGTAAAGGCGGCTGACCTGATCGAGCACCAGCCCAGACGCGTTGGGATGGCTGATGGCGAGTTGCACGGCCGCCGGCTTGCCGGCTTCGAGCGGACCATCGACCCTGAACTTGATCCGACCGGCGTTGCGCAGCGCTTCCTTCGGATCCTTGCCGGCCGGCGCCGAGCAGCCGCCGGATGCCTTGACGTAGTGGCTGGCCATGTACAGCGAGCCATCGTTCAGTTCGGCGATCGCCCGCACGTCGGTGTATTGCTCGATGCGGATGCGCGTCTCGATATCGGCCCGGCCGCTGTCCGGCGTCAGCTCGAACACGGCGGCGATCGGCGAGGGGTTGTTGTCGACCAGCAGATAGAGCTTCTGCACGTAACGGGTCGGCGACTGCGCGATCTTCGTGCGGATCGCGATCGGCACCGTCGACGCATCCTCGGCGCGGTTCGGCGCCTCGAGCACGATGATCTCGCCGGCGTTCTCGTCGATCGCCCGGGTGCCGAACAGGCTGTTGCGAACTTTCGGCCAGATCGGCGCAGCCGAGGCTTGCGGGGCAGGGTCCGCCGGTGCCGCGAAGACTTGCGGTGCGAAGGCGGCTATCAGGCCGGCCAGGGCGACACGCTGCCAGTACTGGAACAGGAACATGTCAGTCCTCCCACTCGAGTTCGGTGTAGACCGCTGTCACGTTGCGGCGGTGATAGTCGTTGAACAGCAACCATGCTTTCTGCGGCGGCTGATTCCCGAGAGTGTCGACAGTCTGCGCCAATGTGGACCTGGCTTTCAGTGCAGCTCGAACGCTGCTTACGAGCTGATCCAGATATTGCTGCTGCGGCCCGAAAGCGATGTCGGCGTCGTGCTGGGCCGGGCCATGACCGGGAATCAGATGAGCCGGCTTCAGGGCGCGCAGCGCCGCCATCACTTTCAGCCAGCCAAGGGCGCGGCCATCGACCACCGGGATTCGATCGACGAACAACAGATCGCCGGTCCAAAGCGTTTGCGTCCGCTCGTCGAGGACGGTCAGATCGTTGTTGGTGTGGGCCGTCGGCCAGGCTTGCAGGCGGAGACGCCGGTTGCCGAGATCCAGCGTTTCACGGTCGCTGACCAGCAGCGTCGGCGAGGCGCTGCCGCTGCCGTCGGCTGCAGCGCCGAGCGTGCTTTCAAGCTTGGCGAGAAAGCCGTCGCGTCTTGCCGCCAGCGCTGCCGGATATTCGCCATGGGCGACGAAAACCGTGGCCGGGTCCTTGAACGCGGCATCGCCGAAGCTGTGATCCGGATGGACGTGGGTGTGAATGAGGTAGCAGACCGGCTTCGCGGCGGCTCGGCGGATGGCGTCGCGCAGTGCGGTGCCGATAGCCAGGCTACCGCCACTGTCGATCACCGCCACGCAGCGATCACCGACGATGTAGCCGATGTTGGCGATATCGCCACCATTGGCGGCCGTGGCGTCCTGCTGCTGGCCACGGTGAACGTAGATCCCCTCAGCGACCTTTTCGAGGCCGAAGTCAGGCGCCGCTGTCGCTTGTGTCAGCAGCGTGCCAGCCAGCAGGACGGTCGACGCCAGCGTCGATTGCCATCCGGCCTGCGGCTGAGTCATCTCAACTGACGAAGCAGGACTTGCGCGCCTTGCCGAGCAGATCACGGAACTGGTCGGCCAGTCCCTTGGCAACGCGCTCGTTGCGAATCACCTGGCCGCGCTCGCCGGCGATCGTCGAGGCATAGAACGCCGTCGAGGCTTCGACGTAATCCTCGTAAGGAAGATCGACGGCCAGCTTGTCGATCACGCAGGAGCACTTGTAGACCATTTCCTGCGGCGGCTTGTCGGCGTTCTCGCGCTGGCACATGTGCACGAACTCGACGCGGTCGACGGTCGGGTAATCATTGACGGCGGCAGTGGCCGCATACGGTGCGGCAATAGCCAAGGTCAGCAGTGCGGCAGACAGCGTGCTGCTCAGCTTGCGGGTGGTCATGGTGGAGTCTCGATAAGGATTCGGGCAACGGCCGCCCGGAAAGGGCGGGAACGCAGATTCAGTTTGCAGCCGCTGCCGCAGGTGGCGCCGGAGGCAGCATCGGCACTCCGTAGTCGTTCAGGATCGCGTCGATCTTGCTCTGATTGCGGGTGATCAGATCGTCGAGCGTCTGCTTCAAAGCCTTGTCGGGAATGCGCACCGCCATCGCGATCTCGAAATCGAAGCGCACGTTGTGCTCGGACTGCATCGGCAGCACCAGCAGATCGGCTTCCGGATAGCGTTTCGCGTAGTAGCCGGCAATCGGCCCCCAGACGATCACGGCGTCAAGCTTGCCGGCAATCAGATCGGCTTCGATGATGCCGCCGGAACTCTGATCCGGATCGGCCACCAGCACGCGATACGGCACGCCGATGTCGAGCAGACCGCGCTTGGCCATCCAGTCCGACGCCGGCGACTTGTCGATGACGCCGATCTTCAGCTTCGCCAGTTTCTCCTGCGGCAAGGCCAGGAACTGTTCGACGGAGGTGACCCCGGCCAGCGCCTTGCCACGCGGGAACGCCATCGCGTAGGTCGAGCGGTAGTAAGGCTTGGTCGATGCCGTGCCCTGGCTGAAGCCGGCGGGCACGTCCATGACGATGTCGCAGGGGTAATCGTCGCCGGGCAGCTTGAAGCGCAGCGTGTTGCGAATGAAGTTGAAGCGGGCGGGGTAGTCGAAGGCTTGCACCTTGACCCCGAGATCAGCCGCAAACAGCTCGGCGATCTTGTCTTCGAAGCCTTCACCCTTGAGGTTCTGGAACGGCAGATTATTCGGGTCGCGACAGATGCGGAACGCTTTTTTCTCGGCATCCTGTGCTTGCACTGGCATCAGGAAGCTGGCCAGCAGCAGCGCCACAGTGGCGACTACCGCAGGCCGGGTGTTCCGGACTGCCACGATCAACGCGCCGATCCGGGAACCGCCGACCTGCGGCAGCGGGATCATTCGATGCCCGTCACTTTGGCAGCAGTGATCTTGCCGTCGGAGCGGCCTTTCAGATACGCGTAAAGCGCATCCATGTTGGTCATCACGCCCGGGTTGGCCGACCAGCTGGGCATGCCTTTCTCAAGGCGGCCCTCGGCCAGGGTTTTGACGAAATCATCCTTGCTCAACACTTTCAGGCTTTCGATCAGCGACGGCCCAACCATGCCTTCCTGATTTGCGCCATGGCAGCGGTCGCAGGCTGCAGCGCGCCAGGTCTTGAAGCCCTTGAGCGTGTTGGGATCGACCTTGGTGCCATCGACGACGGTGTACAGCGGCGCATCGGCTGCTGACGCCGTGATGATCGCTCCGCCGGTCAGGCCGGCTGCAGCGATCAGGGATAACAGTACGCGGTGCTGCATGTTGAATTCCTCCAGATAGTAATTGCTCGCAGGACTGGTATGCGTGGCTGGCGCTGAACCGGTCCTTAATTCCCGTTGGTTCCCTTGGGGGGCTGACACCGGTGCCGATGAGCGGCGCTCGGCACGGTGCCAATGGTTTTTCTATGTGCTGCTGATGCGGCTGTTACGAGAGGCCGAGCTGACTGGCGTGGTGTGCCAGATGATCGGCCATGAAGCTTTGAATGAACCAGTACGAGTGGTCGTAGTCGGCATGCAGCCGCAGGCTCAAACGTTGTCCGGAAGCACGTGCCGCCGCGTCCAGATTTTCCGGCTTCAGTTCGCGATTCAGGAAATTGTCCGCCAGTCCCTGATCGACGAGAAGCAGGCCGGGGTAGGGATTCTTCCTGATCAACAGACTGGCGTCGTACTGCTCCCAAGTAGACGCATCCGCGCCCAGATAGTTTCCAAATGCTTTCTGGCCCCAGGGCACGGCGACCGGGTTGGAAATCGGCGCGAATGCCGATACCGATTGCCAGCGTGTCGGATTGCGCAGCGCAGTCACCAGTGCGCCGTGGCCACCCATCGAATGGCCGAAGATGCCGCGCTTAGCCCCAATGATCGGGAAGTTGGCTTCGATCAGCGCCGGCAGCTCTTCGTTGATGTACGAGCCCATCCGGTAATTCTTCTTCCAAGGCTCGTTGGTGGCATCGAGATAGAAACCGGCGGCCAGGCCAAAGTCCCAGCTATCCGCTTCGCCCGGCAGATTCAGACCGCGCGGGCTGGTATCGCAGGCAACGAGTGCCAGACCGAGTTCCGCGGCGATGCGCTGCGCGCCGGCCTTGATCAGGAAGGTTTCTTCGGTGCACGTCAGGCCGGCCAGGTAGTACAGCGCCGGCACCTTGCGGTGCGCGGCCTGCGGCGGCAGATAGACGCCGAATTTCATCGGCGTGCCTGTCTCGGTGGAGGCATGGGTGTAGAAGCCCATGCGCCCGCCGAAACAGGCCTGATCGCTGCGCTTTTCGATCGCTGCCGTCATCAGTAGAGCACCACGCCGCGAATCGATTCACCGCGGGTCATCAGATCGAAGCCTTCGTTGATCTTTTCCAGCGGCATCGTGTGGGTGATCAGATCGTCGATATTGAGCTTGCCGTCCATGTACCAGTCGACGATGCGCGGCACATCGGTGCGGCCCTTGGCGCCGCCGAATGCGGAACCGATCCAGCGACGGCCGGTGACCAGCTGGAACGGACGGGTGGAGATCTCGGCGCCGGCCGGTGCCACGCCGATGATCGTCGACATGCCCCAGCCCTTGTGGCAGCACTCCAGCGCCTGGCGCATCAGCTTGACGTTGCCGGTGCACTCGAAGGTGTGATCGGCGCCGCCCTTGGTCAGTTCGACGAGGTAGGACACGAGGTCGCCCTGAACTTCCTTCGGATTGACGAAGTGGGTCATGCCGAACTTGCGGGCCATGGCTTCGCGGCCCGGGTTGATGTCGATGCCGATGATCATGTTGGCGCCGACCATCTTCAGACCCTGGATCACGTTCAGGCCGATGCCGCCGAGGCCGAACACGATGCAGTTGGTGCCGTACTCGACCTTGGCAGTGAACAGCACGGCACCGATGCCGGTGGTCACGCCGCAGCCGATGTAGCAGATCTTGTCGAACGGGGCGTCTTCACGAACCTTGGCGACGGCGATTTCCGGCAGCACCGTGTAGTTCGCAAACGTCGAGCAGCCCATGTAGTGCAGCACCGGCTTGCCCTGGAAGCTGAAGCGGCTGTTGCCGTCCGGCATCAGGCCCTTGCCCTGGGTGGCGCGAATCTTCTGGCAGAGGTTGGTCTTGCCGGACAGGCAGTACTCGCACTCGCGACATTCCGGCGTGTACAGCGGAATGACGTGATCACCCTTCTTGACTGAAGTAACACCGGGGCCGACGTCGACGACGATGCCAGCACCCTCGTGACCGAGGATCACCGGGAACATGCCTTCCGGGTCATCGCCGGACAGGGTGAATTTATCGGTATGGCAAAGGCCAGTGGCCTTGATCTCGACCAGCACCTCACCAGCGCGCGGGCCATCGAGTTGCACGGTTTCGATCGACAGCGGCTTGCCGGCTTCGAAAGCAACAGCGGCGCGGACATCCATGATTCAACTCCTTTTCTTTTTTGGGTTGGGGTAGGGCTAGTGGCCCGATGAAGCGAGTCAGTGACCTGTTCGATGACTCTCGACTGAGGCGTTGCGGTCTATGCACCGCCTTGGGGTGCGGCTTCGCGAAGTTCGCGACGGGTGATGCCGTGCCGGAACATCTTCCGGTACAGCGTTTTGCGGCTGACGTGCAGTTGCACGGCTGCGGCGCTCACGTTCCAGCGGCAGCTTTCCAGCACGCGGCGCAGGGCATCGCGTTCGGCATCGCCGAGCACGTCGTCGCCATCAAGATCGGCAAGATCCGTCGGGCTTTGCGCGGTAAGTGCATGCGAAACGCTGGCGCCGAGCCATTCTTCGTTGAAATCGGCCATGGTCAGGCAATCGCTTTCGCACATCGCGATCATCGTGCGCAGCACATTGCGCAGTTGCCGGATGTTGCCCGGCCACGGTGACTGCAGTAGCCGCCGCATCACGGCGTCATCGATATCGATCGGCGTGCGATCGCGGGATTCTTCGCGGATCAGGCTCAGCACCAGTTCGCGGCTGTCCTGGCGATCACGCAGCGCAGGCATCCGCAGCGCAAGGCCATTCAGACGGTAGTAGAGATCTTCGCGGAAGCGGCGATCACGCACCTGCTGCATCAGGTCGCAGTGGGTGGCGCTGATGATGCGGATGTCGACCGGAATCGCTTTCGAGCCGCCCAGCGGCATCACTTCACGATCCTCGATCACCGACAGCAAGCGCACCTGCAGCGGCAGCGGCATGTCGCCGATTTCATCGAGGAACAGCGTGCCGCCATTGGCCTGCACGACTCGGCCCGAATGACCTTCGCGCGTCGCGCCGGTGAACGCACCGGCCTTGTAGCCGAACAGTTCGGACTCGATCAGCGTTTCCGGAATGGCCGCGCAGTTGACCGTCACGAAGGCCTTGTCGGCACGGCGGCTGGCAGCGTGGATCGCTTTCGCGAAACAGCCCTTGCCGGTGCCGGTTTCGCCCAGCAGCAGCACCGGGATATCGCGATCGAGCACGCGACGAACGATGCGGATGTTGTTCGCCATCTGCAGGTCGCCCTGTTCCAGCGTCGCCAGCGGACCGCAAGGCAAGGGTGCCGGCGCTTCGATCGGTTCGCGCCGCGCTTCGCTGCGGGCATCGCGTTCGGGTGGCTGAATCGCGCTCCAGAGCTTGGTCTGCGAACTGCGTGCCACCAGCGGCGCCGCACGGAAGGCGCGGCGCGCGGCAAGCTGCATCTGCGTCGACATGGTGGTGTCGAAGATCGCTTCCAGCGCCTGGCCGCACAGGGCTCGATGGTGGGAAAGGCCGAGCAGTTCGAGCGCGCTGCGGTTGGCACCGACGATCATGCCGTTGTCATCGAAGGCGACGATGCCTTCGCCCGGCGTGGAAATGAATTCCGCCTGGCGATGGAAGCGCAGCATGTAGTGGCGCTTGCAGGATTCCAGCAGCGCCCGGTTCTCGATGTTCTGCGCGGCAATCTCGACCAACGCCAGCGTGTGCGTCTGCGAGCGGCTGAAGCTGCCGGAGATATCCAGAGCAGCTACGACTCGGCCCTGCATGTCGAAGATCGGCGCTGCCGAGCAGGTCAGCTCGGTGTTCTGAGCGAGGAAGTGCTCGTTCTGATGAATGATCACCGAGCGCTGCTCGACGATGCAGGTGCCCATGCCGTTGGTGCCCAGCTCGCGCTCGCTCCACACCGCACCTTCGCGCAAGCCGCTGCGCTTGGCGGTGTTGGCAAAACCGGGATCGCCCACGTAATGAAGGATCACGCCATCCTGATCGGTCAGCATGATTCCAAAATCATTCTGCTGAAGCCGATTGCGCAGGCCCAGCAATTCGATTCTGGCGATCGACAGCAAAAGGCCATGCTGTTCGCGTCGCGCCTGCAATTCGGGGCGATCGACGACAGTAGCTTTCTTGGGGGTCAGGGGATCGAGTGCGTAATTCTCGATACACCGTGTCCATGAATGACGAACCAGATGATCGATCTCGGACGCCGGGGCGATGCCCTGAACGGCCAACTCGACCAGGCTGGCGTGACGCGCCGCTTTTTGCGTGGTCAGCATGTGTTCCTCCTTGCGCGCCGTCGGATCCGTAGATCCGCAGTCTTTATCGTCTTGGTGCTCGTGCACCTTGCGAAACGCGTCAGAGGAAAAATCATCCGGGACAGCGGGCAGCGAGACACCGAGCGACGGAAGACTACCCCCGTCAGGTGCGCGGTACAACAATAGGTTTCCGGGTGCCGGAACCCTTGGAGATGCAGGCTTGAAGGGGTCTGACGGAAGGTCCTGACGCCGCCCCGGAGTCGCCATCCAGTAATCCGGAGCGAGCTGGCGCGCGAGGTCCTGATCGACTCGCAACTCTGCGGCGCTGCGCTTGCGATTCGGGTCTGCAGCCGGCGGATCGACGCTGGCCTGCCCAGTTGGATTCTTGCGACTGCCACGCTTCTTCACGAGGGCCGCACTCCACTCGATCGCCCACGCAACAGCAGCGTCTCCACTGCGTCGATTCGCAGTGGAGACATCAACCGGCAGAGGCGATGAGCGTCAAGCAACATGGCGGGGTGCGAGTATCGGACGGTCTTGGGCGTTCTTCTGAATCGCCCTTCGATGCCTCGCATTGCAGATCGCGTGCCATCGTGGCGATCATGTTGCAGTGCTAAATAGTCAATGAAAACAATACTGAAAAGAACGCTTGATCGGGGTTCAAGGCGCGCTTTGCAGCGCCTGTTTCGATATTGACCCAGTGCTGTGCGCAGCGTGCGCGGAGGTCGCTGGAAGGCAGCTTCAGGATTTTCCTTCGCTGATCCTCAGCATGGTGGTGATGGCCGGTGCGGGCACACTGCCGGCGGCCGCTGCCGTGCTGGTGCGAATTTCGTAGACGCCACCCGGCACCGATGTGGAGAAGGTGAAGACATAGGTCTTGCTCGCAAACTGACCGAAGCGCTCCTTCAGTGAATCGT
>NZ_CAISIQ010000338.1 GCF_903885465.1 uncultured Nevskia sp. | reverse complement strand
GGCGAGGCAGGAGCCGAAGCCTTTTCGCCGCGCCATGGATGGCGCGTCGAAAAGCCCCGTCATGGCCGAGAAGCACAGGGCATCGGGTCGCGCTTCTGCTTCATGCGATCCGACGCAGCGCCGGGGGCGCGCTTTCTTTGGTTACTTTCTTTGCGCGCCAAAGAAAGTGACCCGCGCGACAGCGCGGAATAGGGCGCTGAAGCTAGCCAACGAGAACAAGGGTCGATCGAGCCCAAAGCTAAACCGGTATTTAGCTGAGGCCGAACTTGAAGCCCCCGTTGGTAGTAGCCAACACCCGCTACCATCCCGCATCCAATCCTCAACGTTGCCCACTCATGGCCCTCAAAGCCACCATCTTCAAGGCCCAGTTGCAGATCGCCGACATGGATCGCAACTACTACGCAGAACACGCGCTCACCATCGCCCGGCATCCATCGGAGACCGACGAACGCATGATGGTCCGCGTGCTGGTGTTTGCGCTCCATGCCCATGAGCGGCTGGAACTCGGCAAGGGCTTGAGTGATCCGGATGAGCCGGACCTGTGGCGCAAGGATCTGACCGGGCTGATCGAGCAATGGATCGAGTTGGGCCAGCCGGACGAGAAGAACATCATCCGCGCCTGCGGCCGGGCCGGGCAGGTGTTCGTCTACGGCTTCAATCGCGCTGCCGAGCCCTGGTGGCAGACGGCGGAAGCGAAGCTGGCGCGGGCGAAGAACCTGTCGGTGCGGCGGATCAGCAGCAGTGGGGAGGCCACACTGACCCAGCTCGCGCAGCGGACCATGCAGCTGCATTGCACGATCCAGGATGGCCAGGTCTGGCTCGGGGATGGTGAGCGCACCGTCGCGGTTGAAATCGCGACCCTGCGCTAGGCGGTCTGCCGATGCGCGCCGGATTCTTCTACGCGGTCGCCGCTTGCTTCGGCTGGGCGTTCGCGTTCATTGGTCCGCTGATCCTCGGTGACTGGCCGGGGCTGGCCGTCGCGGCCGGGCGCTACATCGCTTACGGCGCGGCTTCCGTTCTCACCCTCTGGCTGCTGCATCGTCGGGGTCGCACGCAGTTGCGCGATGCGCGCTTGTGGCGCGAATCCTTGCTACTGACCCTGTTCGGCAACCTGCTGTACTACGCGCTGCTTAGTGTGGCGGTGCAGAAGGCTGGTTACGTGATGCCGACGCTGATCATCGGTCTGCTGCCGGTCACGGTGTCGCTGGCGGCGCGCATCCGCCTTCGCCTGCCGATCACGCCGCGCTATGGCTGGGCGCTGTTGCTGATCGCCGCGGGACTGTGGCTGGCGCGGGCGCCGCAGGTCGATGCGGTGGGCGGCAGCCATGTCACCAGTAGCGATGAGCTGATCGGCTGGCTGTGCGCTGCGGGCTCGACCTTGCTGTGGACGATCTATGGCGTCATCAATGCCGAGCGTCTGCGCGCGCGTCCCGGCATGAGCGGCATGCAGTGGTCGTCCTTGCAGGGTGCGGCGGCGCTGCCGTTCGCGCTGCTGCTGTTTGCGGCGACCAAGCCGGCAGTGGTGCATGGCTTGAATGACTGGCTGTTGTTCATCGCCGTCAGCCTGTTCCTCGGTCTGGTGACGTCCTGGGCCGCGAATACCTTGTGGAACCTGTCGAGTACGCGCTTGCCGCCGTCGCTGCTCGGCCAGATGATCGTCTTCGAGACCATCGGCGGCATCGCCTATGGCGCGATCTGGACCGGTGCCTGGCCGGCGAGCACCGTGCTCGCCGGCACCGCGGTGCTGATCGTCGGCGTGGTCGTTGCATTGAGCGAAAGACAGCCGGCATTGGCGCCGGCCTGAATTGAACTGAGCTGGGGCGGAGCGCAAGCCTGATGGTCGATGCCGTGCATGACGTGATCCTGATCGGCGCCGGCCACAACGGCCTGGTCTGCGCGGCGACGCTTGCTGCAGCCGGCAAGCGGGTGCTGGTGCTGGAGCGCAGCGCCGTCGTTGGTGGTGCCTGCATCACCGAGGAAATTGCACCGGGCTATCGCGCTTCGACGGCCTCCTACCTGATCAGTCTGCTGCTGCCCGAGGTGGTGCAGGAGCTGGAACTCGCGCGCCATGGCTATCAGGTGCTGGTGCGCAATCCTTCGTCGTTCACGCCGCTGCCCGACGGCCGTTCCTTGCTGATGGGGCCGGATGAAGTTCTGAACCATCGTGAGATCGCCAAGTTCTCGGCGCGCGATGCGGCGGCTTATCCACGCTATGAAGCCTGGCTGACACGGATCGCCGAATGCATCGAACCGCTGCTATCGGAGCCGCCGGCCGATCTGCTGCCGCTGCCGGCTTCATGGCGCAAGCGCAGTCTGTTCGCGCGGCTGCGCGAGCTGCGCCGCAGCCGCCGGCTGTACCAAGCATTGCGCGCCATGGGCGATGAACTGCCGCAGGCAATCGAACTGCTGACCGGTGCTGCGCGGCCGATCCTCGATCGCTGGTTCGAGTCCGACGTGCTGAAGGCGACCTTGGCCACTGATGCGGTGATCGGCGCCCAGCAACCGATTTCCGCACCCGGCACCGGCTATGTGCTGCTGCATCACGTGATGGGCACGGCGGGTGGCGCGCGCGGTGTCTGGGGCTATGTCGAAGGCGGCATGGGTGCGGTGACGCAGGCGATGGCGGCTGCGGCGCACGAGCGCGGTGTCGAGATTCGCTGCAATGCCGAAGTGGCTGAAATCCTCGTTGAAGGCGGGGAGGCGAGAGGCGTGCGGCTGGCCGACGGCGAACTGATCCACGCAAAGACGGTGGTCTCCAATGCCACGCCGGAAGTGACGTTTCGCAAGCTGCTGGCGGCCGGCAGTTTGCCGCCGCTGTTCGATGAGGCTGTGGCTCGCATCGACTACGCCAGCGCCTCGATGAAGATCAATCTCGCGGTGTCCGAACTGCCGGACTTCGCCGCGCTACCGGGCAAGGCCGAAGTCGGGCCGCAGCATCGCGGCACCATCCACATCAGCCCGACGATGGAATACCTCGAAGCGGCTTATGACGATGCCCGGCGTGGCCTGCCCTCGACCGAGCCGATCCTCGAGCTGACCATCCCGACCTCGGTCGACAAGACGCTGGCGCCGCCGGGTCATCACATTGTCCAGATGTTCGTGCAGTACGCGCCCTACAAGCTTGCCGAAGGGCTTAATTGGGAGGCGCTGCGCGGGCCGTTCGCCGATCGCTGCATCGCCGCCGTCAATGCCTATGCGCCGAACTTTGCGGCGTCGGTGCTCCATCGTCAGGTACTGACGCCACTCGATCTGGAGCGTCGTTTCGCGCTCACCGGCGGCAACATCTTTCACGGTTCGATGGCCTTGCATCAGCTGTTCTCGATGCGGCCGGTGCCGGGCTGGGCGGACTACCGCACACCCTTGCCCGGGCTGTGGCTCTGCGGGGCCGGCACCCATCCCGGTGGCGGCGTGACCGGTGCTCCCGGCCGCAACTGCGCGCGCGAGCTGCTGCGAGTGCTCTGATTGCCGGCCCGCCTTCCGGCGCTCGATTAAGATGCGCGCCTCTTTCGCGAGGAATCTCGCCGTGACCACCTCCGCTGCATCGACCGGCCGCTTGAGCCCGCTGGTCTGGCTCTGCCTCGTCGCCGTCTATTTCGTCTGGGGCTCGACCTATCTGGCGATCCGCTTCGCGCTGGAGGCCTATCCGCCGTTGTTCTTCCCGGGCATCCGTTTCACCGCCGCCGGCAGCATCCTGCTGATCATGCTGCGTCTGCGCGGCTACAAGCTTCCAACCTGGGGACAGTTCGGCCGTTCGATGATCATCGGTTTCCTGTTGCTGAACGTCGGCAATGGCGCGGTCGTCTATGCGCAGAAATCGGTCGGTTCGGCGCTGGCCGCCACCGTCGTCGCGACCATGCCCTTATGGGCAAGCCTGTTCGGCGGCATCTGGGGTGTGTGGCCGAAGCCCTTGCAGTGGCTCGGCCTGGCGGTCGGCTTCTCGGGCATCGTGCTGCTCAATCTCGGTGGCGATTTCGCCGCCAATCCGCTATCCGCCGCGCTGCTGATTTCGGCCGCGGTCAGCTGGGCGTTCGGCTCGGTATGGAGCCGGCGGCTGGACATGCCGGCCGGGCCGATGAGCACCGCCTGCCAGATGTTTTCGGCCGGCGTGCTGTTCCTGATCGCGAGCGCTGCAGCCGGCGAATCCTGGCAACTGGTGACCACGCCGAAAGCGATGGCGGCGGTGGCTTATCTGACCATCTTCGGCAGCGTCATCGCCTTCAGTGCCTACATCTATCTGAACCAGACCGTGTCGCCGTCCCTGGCGACCAGCTACGCCTATGTCAATCCGGTGGTCGCGCTGCTGCTCGGCGCCATGCTCGCCGGCGAGCTGTTCGTCGCCAGCGAACTGGCGGCGATCGTGCTGGTGCTGTCCGGCGTGCTGATGATCGTGCTCAACAACCGCAAGCCGAAAGTGCCGAAGCCAGCTTAAGCAGGCGTCACCTTGAAGCCGGCGCGCGGGAAGTGGACGACGACATCGCCGGCGCGCTCGTCGCGGCGCTTGATCGCCACTTCGAATACCGAGGCGTGCATCAAGGTGCCGGCCACCGCGTCAGTGCCGTAGTCGGTCGCTGCAACGGTGACTTTCGAGCCGATGCGCGCGCCTTCCGGTTCCAGCATCGGGCCGTCCAGCGGCAGCAGGCCACCGGCGTTGCGGGCGAGGGCGATCGCGTCTTCGCCGCTGATCTCGGTAGCCTCGCCGTGGCCCAGGGCCTTGATCCGATCGGCCCAGGCCAGCAGTGATTTGAACGGTTCGAGCAGGCTGGCAACGCCGGCGTTGTTGCGGATGAACCAGACCGGGTGATAAGCGCAGAGATCGGCCAGGGTCGGTGTCTCGCCGAGCAGGAACGGTGAGGCCGCGAGCTGTTGATCGAGGCAGTTCATCAGCGGCATGAAATGAGTCTTGCCGAACTCCGGGCCCGGCCGCGAGGCGCTGCCGCCAGTGAACAATGCAGCGCGATCCTTCGAGAACTTGTCCAGGCCCTCCGGCCCCATCATCGCCATCAAGGCTTTCAGGCCAGCCGGCTGGAACACGGTGGGAATCGCCGCGAAGAACAGCGTCTGTTCGAGGCTGGCGAAGGCTGCGCAGCTGGCTTTGGCGGCCAGCGGTACCAGCGGCGGATCCGGATAGAGGCGGTCCAGCGTCCGGCAGATCAACGCGGTATCGCAGTAGATGTCGCGGCCGATCTGCAGCACCGGCGCCTTGCGATAGCCGCCGGTCAGGGCGATCTGGTCCGGCTTCGGCATCACCATCGGCTGCTGCACCGATTTCCAGCTCAGGCGCTTGTAGCCCAGCGCGGCGCGAATCTTTTCCGCGTACGGCGAGGCCGGGTAGTGATGCAGGACGAGGTCGCTCATGAAGTCTCCGTGCTGACTCATCTCGGGAAAAATCCCGGATTAGTCATTGGTTTTTATGGTGAATTGCCTAGTTCGCAAGTATAGCGGCCGAAGCATTCAGCGAGCCGCCGCCAGCAGATCGAGCAAGGCCCGTGCTGGCCCGGAACGGGTACGGCCGCGATGCCAGACCGCGCCGAGTTCGCGGCTCAATGTCAGTTCCGGCAGTTCCAGCGCGACCAGCGTGTCATCGAGCATCGAGCGCGGCAGCACGCTCCAGCCAAGGCCGATCGCGACCAGCATTTTCAGAGTCTCCAGGTAATTGGTCGACAACCGGATTCGTGGCGCCACGCCATGCGCCTGCAGGGCGGCGGTGACGATGCGATGCGTGTAGGTGCGCTCGTCCGGCAGCACGGCGGGATAGGCAGCCAGCGCTTTCAAGGTCGGCACTTGTTCGCGCAGCAGTGGATGGGTCGGGGCAACGACCACCGACAGCGGATCGACCCAGATCATCTGCATGCGCAGCGCGTCCGGCGGTTCGCGAGGCAGGGTGACGATGCCAAGTTCGAGCCGGCCCTGGGCCACTTCCTCGCAGGCGTCCTCGGAATCCATGAAGTGGATGTCGAGATCGACATCCGGATAGGCCTGCGTGTAGCTGCGCAGCACCTCAGGCAGGCGATGCAGGCCGATGTGATGGCTGGTGCCGATCGACAGCCGGCCGCTGACCGCGCCGGACAGATGCGACAAGGCCCGCCGGCCGTCCTCGAGTTCGGCGAGCACCCGCCGCGCATACGGCAGCAGGGTGCGGCCGGCGTCGGTCAGATCGATGCGCCGGCCGACGCGGTTGAACAGCGGCATGCCAAGCGCGATCTCGAGCGCGGCGATGCGCTTGGAGATCGCCGGTTGCGACAGGTGCAGACGCTCGCCGGCCTTGGAGAAGGAACTGGCTTCGGCCACTTCGAGAAAGGCGCTGAGGCTGTGGGTGTCCATCGATCGTCCGGCTCCGGTACGGCGGACCGATATATTCCCATGACGACTGCAGAATATGAAAACGATTCATTGGAGTAATTAAAGCCGCCTCCCTACACTGCGCGCCGAACCCCGATTCCTGTGCTGCGACGGAGCGAACCATGACCACGAACAAGCCGAAGACCCTCTACGACAAGCTCTGGGACGCCCACGTCGTCAAGGATCAGGGCGATGGCTCGGCGATCGTCTACATCGACCGCCAGCTGCTCCATGAAGTGACCAGCCCGCAGGCTTTCGACGGCCTGCGTCTGAACAAGCGCATGCCCTGGCGGCTCG
>NZ_CAISIQ010000337.1 GCF_903885465.1 uncultured Nevskia sp. | reverse complement strand
GGGCGCAGCCGTTCCGGGTCATGGAACATGGCCTCCAGGACGCGGCGCTTTTCAGGGTCCTCCAGGTCGGCGACCTCGATGCGGTGCTCCTTCTTCACGCTGTTGGTGAAGTTGGTATGCACGATGATCGACTGAAGGTCCGACACGACCAGCAGCGGCGGATTCTGGAGGGCGTCCGCGTACATCTTCAGTTGCTTGTAAGCCTCGTTCAGGTCCTTGTGGGTCCCCTTGGCTTCCCAGCCGAAGAATCCGCGCTTCCAGGCATCTGCCCAGCCCTTCCGGCCTCCCGTCTTGTCGGCGCCGTACTCGAACGCGAAAGACGTGCCCTCTGCATCGGCTTCGCGTGGCGTCGGGTGCCGAAACAGCCGACACAGGTCGATGAAGAACTCCTGTGCGTTCTGTCGCTCTTTACCGCCGCCCTTCCACTTGGCAATGAAATCCGAAGCTGTCACTGGTTCCCCGTCCGTTTTTCGTTAGTAGGCCGCCCTTCTGGTTTCGGGGACGGTCCTGAGGTTATGAGTTAGACGCTTAGGAGGGCGCTGCGGCCGCCCTTCGGCAAGTGCCGATAGAGCGTGCTGGCGGCGATACCAAGCCGCTTGGCGACATCTTCGACGGTGTTTGCTTCATCCGCCAACAGGGTCCGCGCCTGATTCAATGCCTTTGCGCTGACCTTGAGCGGGCGGCCCCCTTTCTTGCCGCGCGCGCGCGCTGCGGCGAGGCCCGCCATGGTTCGTTCCCGGATCATGTCGCGCTCGAACTCCGCGAGACTAGCGAACAAGTTAAAGATCAGGCGGCCCGTTGCGCCGCTTGTGTCGATCTGGTCACGGATGGAGCGAAACTCGATCCCGCGCTCCTCCAGTTCCCGGACCATGTTCCTGAGGTCGTCCAGGTTGCGGGCTAGGCGGTCAAGCTTCCACACGACCAGCGTGTCCCCTTGGCGCAGGGCCTTGAGCGCTGCTAAGAGTTCGGGCCGGTCCCTGGTGCCCCCAGATAGCTTGTCGGTGTAAATCGTCTCGCAGCCGTCCGCCTTCAAGGCATCAATCTGCATGTCTGTGTTCTGGTCGACGGTCGACACTCGGGCATATCCGACACGCATTGCGCTTCCTCCTGAAACCCAAAGGGGTGGGTGGGTTATCGAGAGGATATTATGGGAGAGTGTTTCGAGAGGCTATTAGGCGACGAACGGCGCGCTTTGGGATGTCTCCCGTAAACCGTCGTTATTGGGATGTTTCTGCTCGTTGGCTGTGAAGCAAGCGTTCACAGGTGTCTCTCCGGTTTCCTCTCGCCCTCGCAACACTGACCCCGGAGGTAGAGGGGGAAGTTGTCTCGTCGCTGCACTTATATTGAGGGTTCGGATTTCTGGCGAAGACTACCCGCTATGAAGCTACCAGTTGTGTTTGAAGTTAAAGAAAACACTACTGGTTGTGGTCTATGGGTTGCGGTGCCACACAAATATGTTAATAATTACATGGTGGCACTGAAGCGCATTCGTTCGTCAACCAATATGAGGCCGTCAAATGGCAACTAACAGAAAGCAGTCTTCTCCGCAGCTTGCATCTACCGCCGCCGCAGCACTCCAAGACCCCACATCTTCTGCTACCAACCGCCGTCTCGCGGCTTCGGTAGTGGCACAGGCTGGAACCCCTAAGCAGACGGGAGCAGAGATGGAGGCGTTCGCAGGCAAGGTATTGCAAAGTCCGAAGTACTCGGATGAAACCAAGGCTTTTGCAGCGAGCCTCGTTTCGCAAGCGAACAAGCAGCGCTGATGTTTGTCCGCGCCGGCAGGTGATAGGAGCCCGCTCGGCGCGGAGTCTTTCAAGCGGCAAGCTACTCGCAACACTGACGGAGTTTGTACGGCACCTCAGCTACAATACGCGGCTTAAGTCCTACGATGTGGTCCACCTAGGTGGTCCGCGCATAGAATGTCGAGCGTCTGCAACACATTGATTTAAAGTAAAAATTGCTGAGAAAGGCACGCACCGAATAGGGTTCGAGTCTCGCCTTTCGCACCATTTTTTCGGGGCTGTCTGAAAGGTCCGGTGGACCTTTCAGCCGAAAAGATCCGGAGCAAAGCGGAGGCAGCTGTTCTGGCCTTTCGCAGAAAAAATACAGATCGCCCGCCCAGAGCGAAGCGGTCGGAAAGATCATCACCACCTTTACAAGAGTCTTTGAACGATGGAAGTCCAAGTCGAAACCGCCGGCGGTCTGACGCGCCGGCTGCATGTCACGATCCCGGCCGATCGCTTTGAACGCGAAGTTGGCGAGCGCCTCAAGCGCCTCGCGGGCCGCGCTCGCGTGCCGGGCTTCCGTCCGGGCAAGGCGCCGCTGAAGGTCATCCAGCAGCAGTACGGTGCTGATGCGCGCAATGACGCGGTTGGTGAACTGGTTCGCCAGACCTGGCCGGAAGCGCTGACCCAGTCGACGCTGCAGCCGGCCAGCTCGCCGAATTTCAATGTCACCGCGGAAGCGGTCGGCCAGCCGCTGGTCTACACCGCCAGCTTCGACGTGTTCCCGGAGATCACGCTCGGCGACCTTAGCCAGATCAAGATCAGCCGCCCGGTCGTTGAAGTGACGGAGGCGGATGTCGATCGTCTGGTCGACAACCTGCGAAAGGCGCGCCGTACGCTCGCAGTTGCCGAACGCGCTGCTCAGGCTGGCGACGTGGTGACCGTTGATTTCGAAGGCAAGCTGGATGGCGAAGCCTTCCAGGGCGGCAAGAGCGACAACGCTTCAATCGAGATCGGCGAAGCGCGCTTCCTGCCAGATCTGGAAAATGGCCTGATCGGCCACGCGGCTGGCGAAACCTTCGATGTGGCGGTCAACTTCCCGGCCGACTATCGCAATGAAGCCCTGGCCGGCAAAGCCACGGTGTTCACCATTTCCATGAAGGAAGTGCGCGAGCCGAAGCTGCCGGAACTCGATGAAGAGTTCCTCAAGGTTCATGGCATCGACGAAGGCGGCGCCGAAGCACTGCGCAGCAAGTGCCGCGAAGCGCTGGAAGCCGAACGCACCAAGGCGGTCACCGCGCGCGTCAAGCGTGAAGTGATGGACCAGCTGCACGCGATGCACCCGATCGATGTGCCGGCCGGCCTGGTCGGCGAAGAAGTTGACCGTATGCGCACCGAGACGATCAACCGCATCGGCGCCAATCGCGGTAACGACATGAGCAAGATGAAGCCGGAGCAGCTGAAGGCGATGCTGCCGGGCGAAATGTTCGAGCCGGGCGCCAAGGGCCGTGTTGCACTGGGCCTGCTGGTTGGTGAAGTGATCACCTCGCGGCAGATCAGCATCGATCCGGCCCGCGTCGATCTGGCGCTCGACAACATCGCTGGCGATTTCGAGGATCCGGAAGAAGTGCGCAAGCTGTATCGCTCACGCGAAGATCTGATGCAGCGCCTGCGCAGCGTCGTGCTCGAGGAGCAGGTTGTCGAGACTTTGGCCGCCGGCGCCCAGGTGACCGATGAGCCGATGTCGCTCGAAGACCTGTTGAAATCACAGCAGCAGGCCCAACCTGCGTAATGGTGCAGAGCAATCTGCACGCGACCGTTCCGGCCTCAGCGCTGGAACGGTCGCCCGACTTGACCCTTAACCTGGAAATCCGATGACTGACCTCCGCAACCGCTCGCAGCTGGTCCCGATGGTGGTCGAGCAGACCGCCCGCGGAGAACGTGCGTACGACATCTATTCGCGCCTGCTGAAGGAGCGCGTCGTGTTCATCGTTGGCCCGATCGACGACTACATGGCCAACCTCGTCGTCGCCCAGCTGCTGTTCCTTGAATCGGAAAATCCGGACAAGGACATTCACCTCTACATCAACTCGCCTGGCGGCGTGATCACGTCGGGCCTGTCGATCTACGACACCATGAAGTTCATCAAGCCGGACGTGTCGACGATGTGCATCGGCCAGGCGGCCAGCATGGGCGCCTTCCTGCTGTCGGCCGGCACCAAGGGCAAGCGCTTCGCGCTGCCGAACTCGCGGGTCATGATTCACCAGCCGTCTGGCGGTGCTCAGGGCCAGGCGACGGATATCGAGATCCAGGCGCGGGAAATCCTCTATCTGCGGGAGCGGCTGAACCGTCTGATGGCGGAACACTGCGGCCAGCCGATCGAAAAGGTCGCGGCCGATGTAGAACGCGACTATTTCATGAACTCCGAACAGGCCAAGACGTACGGTCTGATCGACAACATCATCGACAAACGGGCTCAGGCTCCCGTCGCGAACTGAGTGCTGATCTGCAGCAATTCAGGGCCGCGTCGAGAAGTTGACGTTTCGCTGCCCTGATTGCGAACAGAACTTGCAGTCATTTTGCTGTCATACGACATGATGCTATAAGGATTCAAGAACCTTGATTGAGGTTGGAAATGCCTGACAACGTACGCAGCGGCACCCAGGGTGGTCGCGTGCTGTATTGCTCGTTCTGCGGCAAGAGCGAGCACGAGGTTCGCAAGCTGATCGCAGGTCCGTCGGTCTACATCTGCGACGAATGCGTGGATCTGTGCAACGACATCATCCGCGAGGAAGTCCACGCCAAGCCGCAGGTCAAAGGCTTGCCGAAACCGCAGGAAATCCGCGCGGTGCTGGACGAGTACGTCATTGGCCAGGATCAGGCCAAGAAGGTGCTTTCCGTCGCCGTCTACAACCATGACAAGCGCCTGAGCCAGAAGGGTTCGAGCGATGGCGTGGAACTGTCGAAGTCGAACATCCTGCTGATCGGTCCAACCGGTTCGGGCAAGACCTTGCTCGCCGAAACGCTGGCTCGCCTGCTCGATGTGCCGTTCGCGATCGCCGATGCCACGACCTTGACCGAAGCCGGCTATGTCGGTGAGGACGTCGAAAACATCATTCAGCGCTTGCTGCAGAAGTGCGATTACGACGTCGAGAAGGCCCAGCGCGGCATCGTCTACATCGATGAGATCGACAAGATTTCGCGCAAGAGCGAGAACCCGTCGATCACTCGTGACGTGTCCGGCGAAGGCGTGCAGCAAGCGCTGCTGAAGCTGATCGAAGGCACCATCGCCAGCGTGCCGCCGCAGGGCGGCCGCAAGCATCCGCAGCAGGAATTCCTGCAGGTCAACACGGCCGGCATCCTGTTCATCTGCGGTGGTGCGTTCGCCGGCCTCGACAAGGTGATCCAGAACCGTACCGAGAAGACCGGCATCGGTTTCGGCGCCGACGTGAAGTCGCAGAAGGACAGCCATCAGGTCAGCCGCATGCTGCTTGGCGTCGAGCCGGAAGATCTCATCCGTTACGGCCTGATTCCTGAATTCGTCGGCCGCCTGCCGATGC
>NZ_CAISIQ010000336.1 GCF_903885465.1 uncultured Nevskia sp. | reverse complement strand
GCTGCGTGCGCCGACTGATGTGCTGGATCTCCTGCAGATGGTCGACATTCTGCTCGATCCGGATCAGCGCACTCCGGCGTACCACACCTACGCGACGTTTCCGAAGGTCGATCTCAAAAGCGTCCAGAGCCTCGAATGGCTCCCGGGGCTTTCCACGATCGGCGCGGATGGTCGGCCGGCAGTGATTGCGGAAGCCAAGCAGCAAGCGACGCTGAAGATGAACGAAAAGGGTGCACGTGCACGTGCGGCTGACGAAATGCGCGCTCGACGCGGCTTTTCGAACGCCACCATGTTCACCGTCGATCAGCCGTTCCTGCTGCGCACGCGCGCGTATCTGGCGGTCAAGAACAAGTTCGATCCGTTCCGCTTCACGGTCGAGATCAGCGACGCCCGCCGCTTCAACAGTGACTTCCCGCGCGATGTCCGCGATTCCAATTTCCAGGAACCGATCCAGCTCTACGGCGAGCTGTTCTTCAAGCAGTCCTGGGTCGCCGACAAGCAGCTGAGCCTCAAATTCGGCCGCCAGGCCTTCGAGTACACCGATCGCCGCCTGCTGGCCCGCAACGAGTTCCGCAACACCACCAACAATTTCGACGGCATCCGCGCGATCCTCGGCAAGCAGTCGGATGAATGGCAGCTCGATGCGCTGTTGCTGCAGCCGATCCTTCGCGATGACAACGGCTTCGACAAGCGCGACAAGGCCAACACCCTGCTCGGCCTGATCGGCGACTACCGCGGCATTTCCCAGTACATCACCTTGCAGCCGCTGTACCTGGTGCTGAAGCAGGATGGCAACAAGATTTCCACCGGCATCGAGCGCGAGATCCACACCATCGGCCTGCGCGGCTACGGCATCGTCGGCAAGACCGGCTTCGACTACGACTTCTCGTACAACAAGCAGGTCGGCAACGATGGCCCGCGCAAGCACGATGCGCTCGGCTATACCGGCGAACTCGGCTACACCTTCGCGCAGCCCTGGAAGCCGCGCCTCAGCGCCACCTGGAACTTCGGCTCCGGCGACGACAACCCCAACGATCAGCAGAGCGGCCGCTTCGATCGTCTGTTCGGCTTCGCCCGGCCGTTCTCGCAGGATGACTACTTCCAGTTCGAGAACATCGAAGCGACCAAGATTCACTTCGAGCTGACCCCGTCGAAGACCCTGCAGTGGGATGCCGGTTTCAGCTGGTATTCGCTGAACTCCGCGACCGATCGCTGGAATAACGCCGGCCTCCGTGACCCGACCGGCCAGAGCGGCACCTACGTTGGCCACGAGGCCGATACCCGCCTGGTCTGGACGCCGTCGCGCTACTTCCAGACCGAGTTGCTGTACGCCTATTTCAAGTCCGGAACCTTCGCCGAGAACGCCGGCCGCGGCGGCACTTCGAACCTGTTCTTCGCGCAGTTCACGTTCAGCGCGTTCTGAGTCTCTGCCGAGCGCAAGCGGTCAACAAAAAAGCCGGGGCTTCGTGATGAAGCCCCGGCTTTTTCAGTTCAGCGAGTTCCGCAATCAGCGCAGCAGCGCGAGTTCCGGGCCGTCGGCGCTGCCGATGCGCAGGGCAGTCGAATCCTGCTGGCTGGTCTGCAGCACCACCAGCAGGGCCTGGCCGCCGTCCGGATGGAGAGCGGTATCGAGAACATCGCCGACGCTCTGGCCTTCGCTGCCGGCGATTACCACCGGCGCACCACGGGCGATCGTGGCGGCCGAGCTGCGGCCGATGAACATCCGCCGCTTGAGATTGCCGAGATAGTGCAGACGGGCAACGATTTCCTGGCCCGGATAGCAGCCCTTGGTGAAGCTGATGCCGTCGAGCTGATCGATGTTCATCATCTGGGCGACATGCTGCTCGCGGGTTTCCGGGTGCAGCGCCGGGAAGCCGGCGAGGATGTCGGTCAGCCGCCAGGCCTCGGTGCCGACCGGCCGCGCATGGGCTGCCAGCTTCGGCCACAGCGCCGCCAGCCGTTCCGCCGGGCCGTGCAGTGAATAGCGGTTCTGCGGCCCGCGCCGACGCATGATGACGATGCCGTCGACCTCCGCGCACAGGCACAGCACGCTCGGCACCAGCAGGCCGGCGGCTTCGAGCACATGGTCGGCATTCGGGCCGGCGACGCCGATCGAGATCGCTTCGGCACCGGCGTCGTCGAGCGTCACTTTCGAGCGCATCACGAACATGCGCAGGCGCTTCAGGGTTTCGGCCAGCACGCTGCGGCTGGTTTCCAGCCAGATGTCGTCGCCATGGCGCAGCGAGACGAAGATCGCCAGCACCCGGCCTTTCGGCGTCGAGTAGCTGGCGAGCTGGCCACGGCTCGGCGTCAGTTCGCGGATATCGCTGCTCAGCTGGCCCTGCAGGAAGGCGTCGCGATCGGCGCCGCGGACTCGGATGGTGCCGCGATCGGCGAGCGGGGCGATCACGTCGGCGTCGAGTGCGGCCGCCGCTTCGGCATGGCGATCGCCGAAATCGGGCAGATCATCGCTGCCGATACTGGCGCCGAACAGGGTTAGCCAGTCGAAACCGGCGGGCAGCCCCGAGGGCAAACCCGGGGGTAGGGGAGCGGCGACAGGCGGCGTCTCATGGGGCATTAGAGCGTTCAAGTGACACATTTCGTTGCCATCAATGCCTGAATTTTGTCACACTAGCGAGGTTAAGCAGACCTCATTGATCGTGACCTCCTCTATCCCACCCGCTGCCCCTGCCGTGACCGACGACGCGTCGGTCGAAGTACCGCAGGACGTGTCCAGCGTATCGGGATCGGCATCTGCCACGCCGCAGGGCGCGACTAGCGTTCCCCCGGCCGTGGTTCCCGAAATCGGAGGGCGCCGCGACGGCACCGATCCGACGCGCTTCGGTGATTGGGAAAAGGGTGGTCGTTGCATCGACTTCTAGCCGCGGACCGTCGATACGAGCGTCCGCACGCCAATCCCCCTCAGGAACCTTGATGCCATGTCCGTGAAGCCCGCGTCGTCCAATCGCCCGCTGTCGCCGTTCATGATCGGCCCGTATTACAAGCCGCAGCTGACCTCGATGTTGTCGATCACCCATCGTCTGACCGGCCTCGCGCTGGCCTTCGGCACGATCTTCATCGCTGCCTGGGTCACGGCCGCTGCGACCAGCCCGGAGGCCTACGCTCAGTTCGCCTGGGCCGCCAACAGCATCATCGGCAAGCTGTTGCTGATCGCCTACACCTGGGCGCTGGTCTATCACCTGTGCAACGGCATTCGCCATTTGTTCTGGGACACCGGCCGCGGCTTCGCGCTGAAATCGGCCTACGCCAGCGGCTACGCCGTGGTTGGCGCATCGGTGGTGTTGACCGCCGTGATCTGGGTTGCCGCGTATCTCTGAGAGTCGGATCTTCCCGGTCATGACCGAGCATGAACATCCTGTTCAATACCCGGCCATTCATCGCCGGGGCTGCTCAATGAAAATTTCTTTATTTGGAGAGTGCTATGAGTCTTAGATCCCCGTTGTCTCAGGCCCGTGGCCTGGGTTCGGCCAAGGACGGTGTCGGCCACTGGTGGATGCAGCGGATGACCGCCATCGCCCTGATCCCGCTGTCGCTGTGGTTCGTGTTCAGCCTGGTCCGTTTTCCGCTGCTCGACCACGCGACGATGGTGGCCTGGATCCACGCGCCGCTGGTCGCCGTGGCACTGGTGCTGTTCTTCCTCGCGATGTTCTATCACGCGGCCCTCGGTGTTCAGGTGGTGATCGAGGATTACGTCGGCAATGAAGGCGTGAAGCTGGTCAGCATCGTGGTGACCAAGCTCGCGCTGTTCGCATTCGGCGCGGCGGCCATCTTCGCCGTGCTCAAGATCGCCTTCGGAGCCTGATACAAATGACTTCCAATACAAGCTATCCCATCGTTCATCACGAATACGACGTCGTCGTTGTCGGCGCCGGCGGCGCTGGCTTGCGTGCCACCGTCGGCCTGTCCCAGGCCGGCCTGCGTACCGCCAACCTGACCAAGGTGTTCCCGACCCGTTCGCACACCGTCGCTGCCCAGGGCGGCATCTCCGCTGCACTCGCCAATATGGGCGAGGACGACTGGCGCTGGCACATGTACGACACCATCAAGGGCTCCGACTGGCTCGGCGACCAGGATGCGATCCAGTACATGTGCCGCGAAGCGATCCCGGCGATCATCGAACTCGAACACTGGGGCGTGCCGTTCTCGCGCACTCCGGAAGGCAAGATCTACCAGCGTCCGTTCGGCGGCATGACCACCAATTACGGCGAAGGCACCGCGCAGCGCACCTGCGCCGCCGCCGACCGTACCGGCCACGCGATGCTGCACTCGCTGTACCAGCAGAGCCTCAAGAACAAGGCCGAGTTCTTCATCGAATACTTCGCCCTTGATCTGCTGACCGATGCCGATGGCTCGGTGCACGGCGTGCTGGCCTGGGATCTGGCCACCGGCAGCCTGCATCGCTTCCGCGCCAAGCAGGTCATCCTCGCCACCGGCGGCTACGGCCGCGCCTATTTCTCGGCGACCTCGGCGCACACCTGCACCGGCGACGGCAATGCCATGGCGCAGCGCGCCGGCATTCCGCTGCAGGACATGGAGTTCGTGCAGTTCCACCCGACCGGCATCTACGGCTCGGGCTGTCTGATCACCGAAGGCGCGCGCGGCGAGGGTGGTTACCTGACCAACTCGAAGGGCGAGCGCTTCATGGAGCGTTACGCGCCGAACCGCAAGGATCTCGCTTCGCGTGACGTGGTCTCGCGGTCGATGACCATCGAAATCCGCGAAGGCCGCGGCGTCGGTGCGGAATCGGATCACATCCATCTGCATCTCGAACACCTTGGTCCGGACGTGCTGCACAAGCGTCTGCCGGGCATTTCCGAGACGGCGAAGATCTTCGCCAATGTCGACGTCACCAAGGAGCCGATTCCGGTTCTGCCGACCGTCCACTACAACATGGGCGGCATCCCGACCAACTTCTACGGCGAAGTGGTCACCAGCCATGACGGCCAGACCGACACCATCATCCCGGGCCTGATGGCCGTCGGCGAAGCGGCCTGCGTGTCGGTGCACGGCGCCAACCGCCTCGGC
>NZ_CAISIQ010000335.1 GCF_903885465.1 uncultured Nevskia sp. | reverse complement strand
GTCGCGGCGATCGAAGTATTCGAACGCGAAGTTGTCACCGTGCTCGAAGTCCTGATAGCGCAGCGATGCACCGAGCTGGTACGCGGCCTTGATGTAGTCATTGCCGGCCCAGGTGTACGAGAAGTTCAGCTGATCCTCGATCGCATAGGTATCGGCGAACTGCGAAAAGCCGTAGACGTTCTCATTGACGTTGTCGAGCGACTCGTAGAAGGTCTTGTTGACCACCTTGAAGTCATCGCTGAAGTCATGGATGAAGTCGAAATACAAGGTGATCACCTTGCTGTCGAGACGGTCATCCTTCTGGGTCAACGTCTGGGAGCCCTTGAGCTTGGTCGTGCCCGGATTCAGCAGCGCCATGTTCGGATGCGCAGCCAGATCGGCATTCACGGTTTCCGCCGTCTGTGAATTGACGTTGCCGAAAGCGGCATTCGGATTGGTGCTGCCGAACGGATAGAAGATGGCCAGATCGCCCGCAGCGGATTCGGCTGCCGACAGCAGACCATCGCCATTGCTGTCCAGCGACTTCGGACTGCCGGTGATGTAGGTGCCGTGGTTGATCAGGTCCTGGGTCAGGCGATTCCAGCCGGCCACCTGGTTGCCGCGGTAGTCCTGATACATGCCGCCGAATTCGATGCGCGACTTTTCGGTCAGCTGGGCGTCGAGCGCCGCCTGGTAGATGTTCTGATCGGTGCCGGAGTTGTCGTAGTACGAACCCGAGCTTTCGCCTTCGGCATACAGGTAATAGCCGAACTTCTTGCCAGCCACGTCGCCGGGGCCGCCGACTTCGCCGTGGATCACGTTCTTGTCGAAGCTGCCGCGCGTCACGCCCACTTCACCAGCGGTGCGCGAGGCATCGGTCTTGTCCTGGGCGCGCTCGGACTTCGGCACGAAGTTCAGATAGCCGCCAACCTTGGACGGACCAAAGATCGGCGACGCCGGGCCGCGGACGATATCGATGCGGTCGCTGGCGCCGATCGGCGTCGGGTAGTTGCCCGGATTGTCGATACGGCGCACGCCACGGAAGTAGGTTTCGCCCGGGGTGCCGCGCAGATCGAGCGAGCCGGCCACGCCGAAGAACGACTGGGTGAACGAACCGGGGCTCAACACGACGAGATCGTCGATGTTGTTGATGTTCAGCTTGTCCAGCGTTTCCTTGCTGATCGAGGTGATCGAACGGGGCGTGTCCTTGATGCTCTTGTCGAAGCCGAAGACCGAATCGACCTTCTCGGTGTTCAGGATGTTGACCGCGCGGTTGACGCCGCGGACGTCGACCTGCTTCAGCTGGGTGGCGCCCGACTCGCTCGTCGTGGTCGTTTCCGCAGCCGGTGCCGGCGTTTCCTCGGCGGTTTGCGCCATGGCCAGGCCCGCAGCCCCCAGATTGCCGCTCAGCATGATCAGACTCACCGCGCGCAGCCTGCGCGCCGATTTCCTACGCTTCATAAACCTACTCCCCTGGAAAGAAATGATTCGGTGAACAGGTGGTTCACCCAAAGCCCCGGTTGCCGTGCGGCGACGCGCCCCTCACGCGTTTGGCAAATTGCATACATTCCAGAAAAGCAATTGCAACGAGCATGCCATCGCCGACGCTATCTGTTCGATCGGACGCCTTTCGTCGCGTCCCGTCATGGCAGCGATTACTCGTTCGGAGATCGTCCCATTCGCTTGCTTCAGTTGATTTAGCGCGCGCAATCAGGCTTTTGGCGGCATGTCTGCATGTATTCTTCGGCAGCAATGAACCCCGAAAACTGCATACAAAATGATTGAAGATTGTCGACTTCAATATTCGAGAATCGGCGGGACTGGCATGAGCCTTGCGCTTCCCAGCCTCATCAAGGATTCATCGGGCCGCTTTCAGGTCCGCTCTCGCATGTCGAAGACCATGGTCAAACCGGAGGTCAGCATTTCGTACAGGGCCGCTTTGGCGGCAGGGGTGGCTGTGCCTTCCGCCCTGCCCCTCAGTTGCTCTTGGGGATTCTCTTGGCAAGATGGATGCCGGCCGGCGTTCGGCCAGCCATTTCCAGCGGAATCCGCTTCATGCCGATAGCTTCAGACCACAGCGTTCGCTTCGCCCTCGACGGCCGTGTGGTCAGCGTCGACGTGGCCGAGCCGACGACGACGGTGCTCGAATACCTGCGCGAGCAAGCCGGCCGCACCGGCACCAAGGAAGGCTGTGCCGAAGGCGACTGCGGGGCCTGCACGGTGGTGCTTGGCGAGTTGAACAGCAGCGGCGGCATCGACTACCGCGCCGTCAATTCCTGCATCCGCTTCCTGGCGACCATCGACGGCAAGGAACTGGTCACTGTCGAAAGTCTTCAGCAGGGCGCTGCGCTGCACCCGGTGCAGCAGGCGATGGTCGATTGCCACGGCTCGCAGTGCGGTTTCTGCACGCCGGGCTTCGTGATGTCGCTGTTCGCGCTCTATCAACAGCAGGCGCAGCACCCCAAGGAGCACCAATTTGGGGATCAGACCGCACCAGCGCGCACCGAAGTGATCGACACGCTGTCCGGCAATCTCTGCCGCTGCACCGGCTACCGGCCGATCATCGACGCCGGCTGCCGCATGAGCGCCTACCCGACGCCGGCGCGCTGGAGCCGCGACGACGGCCAGTCATCAAGCCGCGTCACGACCCTCGCCAGCCTGCAACGCGAGACTGCCCTGACCCTGCCCGGCTTCCAGGCGCCCCGCTCCCTGGCCGCGTTCGCGGCGGCTTATCAGGCAGCGCCGGATTCGCTGATCCTCGCCGGCGGCACCGACATCGGCCTCTGGGTCACCAAGCATCTGCGCGAGCTGCCGCCGATTCTGTATGTCGGCGAAGTCGTCGAACTGCAGCAACTTGTGGTCAGCGACGACGGCATCGAGATCGGCGCTGCCGTCTCGCTGACTGCCGCCTGGGCGGCGATCGTCGAGCAGATTCCGCAGCTGGCCGAACTGGCCCAGCGCTTTGCCTCGCCCCCGGTGCGCAACTCCGGCACCTTGTGCGGCAACCTCGCCAATGGCTCGCCGATCGGCGATGCGATGCCGGCGTTGATCGCGCTCGGTGCCGATATCGATTTGCGCTGCGGCGATGCTGTGCGCCGGCTGCCGCTGGAGAACTTCTATCTCGGCTATCAGAAGAAGGACTTGCAGCCGGGCGAGTTCCTCACCTCCGTACGCATCCCGAAGCCGGCACCGGGCCTGATCTTCGAAAGCTACAAGCTGTCGAAGCGCATCGACCAGGACATCTCGGCAGTCTGCGCCGCATTCGCGATCACGCTGACTGGTGACACCATCAGCAGCGCGCGCATCGCTTTCGGCGGCATGGCAGCGACGCCGATGCGTGCGCCGGCCACCGAAGCCGCGCTGATCGGCCAGCCGTTCACCGCGGCAACGATCGCCACAGCCGCCGCCAAGCTTGCCGATGACTACACCCCGCTCAGCGACATGCGCGCCAGCAGCGCCTACCGCCTGCAGACAGCAATGAATCTGCTGAAGCGCTTCCATCTCCAGCATTCGGGCAGCGGCACCCTGCTGCGTACCGATCAGGCCCAAGCCGTCGAGGCAGCCTTATGAAAGCCGATCCGATCGGCTTCGACGCAACGACGGTCGGCCAGTCCGTGCGGCACGAAAGCGCGCACCTGCATGTCAGCGGTCAGGCGCTGTACGCCGATGACATCGGCCTGCCGGCGAACACGCTGCATGCCGCGTTCGGCACCAGCCGCATCGCCCACGGCCGCATCGTCAAACTGGACCTCAGTCGCGTGCTCGCCGCACCGGGCGTCGTCGCCGTCGCGCTGCCCGGCGATATTCCCGGCCACAACAATTACGGCGGGATCGTCCACGACGATCCGATCTTTGCCGAAGGCCTCGTGCAGCACGTCGGCCAACCGCTGTTCGCGGTCGCCGCCACCAGCTATCGCGCGGCACGCAAGGCGGCCTTGCTGGCGGACATCGAATACGAGGAGCTGCCGGCGATCCTCGATATCCGCAGCGCGCTGGCCGCGCAGAGCTATGTGATTCCGAGCCAGCGGTTGGTCTGCGGCGAGCCGGCAGTGCAGCTTGCGCAGTCGCCGCTACGGCTCAAGGGCTCGGTGACTATCGGCGGGCAGGACCACTTCTATCTCGAAGGCCAGATCGCCATCGCGCTACCTTCGGAGGCCGGCGCGATGCTGATTCACTGCTCGACTCAGCATCCGACCGAGATCCAGCATCTCGTCGCGCTGGCACTGGGGCGTCACTCCTACGATGTGACCGTGCAATGCCGACGCATGGGCGGCGGCTTCGGCGGCAAGGAAAGCCAGCCGGCGCTACTCGCGGCAGCGGCGGCCATCCTCGCGGTCAAGACCGGCCGCCCGGTGAAGCTGCGGCTTGACCGCGATGCCGACATGATCATGACCGGCAAGCGCCACGACTTCGTTGCCGACTACGACGTCGGCTACGACAGCAGCGGCCGGATCCTGGCCTTGTCGGTGATGCTGGCTTCGCGCTGCGGCTACTCGGCCGATCTGTCCGGCCCGGTCAACGACCGTGCGATCTGCCATCTCGACAACGCCTATTTCATCGAGCACCTCGACGTGCTGTCGCATCGCTGCAAGACCCACACGGTGTCGAACACCGCGTTTCGTGGCTTCGGCGGTCCGCAGGGAATGATGGTGATCGAAGCCATCGTCGACGACATCGCGCGGACCTTGAGACTAGATCCGCTCGATGTCCGGCGGCTGAATTTCTACGGCATCGGCGAGCGTGATTTCACGCCCTATGGCCAGCAGGTTGAAGACAACGTGCTGCCGCCGATCGCCGATCAGCTGGAAGCCAGCAGCGACTACCGCGCCCGGCGCATGGCGATTGCCGAATGGAACGCCGCAAACCCGATCATCAAGCGCGGCATCGCGCTGACGCCGGTGAAGTTCGGTATCTCGTTCAACGCGACGATCTTCAATCAGGCCGGCGCGCTGCTGCATGTCTATCGCGACGGCAGCGTGCTGCTGAACCATGGCGGCACCGAGATGGGTCAGGGCCTGTTCACCAAGATCGCGCAGATCGTCGCCGTCGAGTTCGGCCTGCCACTGGCTGCGATCCGCGTTTCTGCGACCGATACCAGCAAGGTGCCGAACACCTCTGCGACGGCCGCGTCCAGCGGCTCCGATCTCAACGGCAAGGCTGCGCAAGCCGCGGCCCAGACAATCCGCGAGCGGCTGGTGGTACTGGCCTGCGCCGAGTACGCGGTAACGACGGAGCAAGTGCGCTTTGCCGACGGCAAGGTGCAGATCGGCGATCAGTCCTTGAGCTTCGCGGAGCTGGTCGAAAAGGCTTATCTCGCACGCATCTCGCTGTCCGCCACCGGCTATTACAAGACGCCGAAGATCTACTGGGACAAGAACCTGCTGCGTGGCCGGCCGTTCTTCTATTTCTCGTACGGCGCGGCAGTCGCCGAAGTCGCCATCGACACGCTGACCGGCGAAACCTCGCTGCTCCGCGTCGACATCCTGCATGACGTCGGCACCTCGCTGAACCCGGCGATCGACATCGGCCAGATCGAAGGCGGCTTCCTGCAAGGTGCTGGCTGGCTGATCAGCGAAGAGCTGAGCTGGAACACAAAGGGCGAGCTGAAAACGCATGCGCCCTCGACCTACAAGATCCCGACCGCACGCGACTGGCCGGCGCGGTTCAAGGTCGCGCTGCTCGAACAGGAACCGAACCGCGAAGACACGATCCATCGCTCGAAAGCCGTGGGCGAACCGCCGCTGATGCTGGCGATCTCGGTGCTGCATGCGATCCGCGATGCCTGCGCGGCTTGCGGGCCGGTTGGAGCGCTACCCGATCTGCCGTCACCAGCGACACCGGAAGCGGTGCTTCGCGCGATTGCCAGCGTGTCCGGTAATCCAGCATGAGCGCCGCGATGCAGGCGCAGCCACTGTCGACCGCCAGCAACGGCCGCTGGCTCGCGCCGCTGAACCACTGGCCACGCGCCGTGCTTGCCGCCTTGCAGCGCGAAGCCGCCGTGGTGCGCGTGCTGGTTGCCAGCGCGCGTGGCTCGGCGCCGCGCGAAGCCGGCGCCTGCATGCTGGTCGGCCGCGACGGACTCCGCGGCACGATCGGCGGCGGCTATCTCGAATGGGAAGCGCAGCGGGCGGCGCTGGCGATGCTGACCTCTGTCGACGCGCCAGCGGTGCAGGTTCGCAAGCTGATTCTCGGGGCCGAGCTGGGGCAGTGTTGCGGGGGGGTGGTCGAGCTTTGGCTGGAGCGTTTCACGGCGATGGACGAAGCTGTGTTGCGGCAGGCGGCCACCCCGAATTGTTACTGGCGATCGAGCGTGAAGCCTGATGGACAAGTTGAACGCGACGTGACTCGCTATCCCCTCTCCCCCCGAGAGAGGGGCAGTGGTGAGGGACCGTCTCCGCAGAAACGAGCTCACTCCGAAGTCGCGCGCAGCCCCTCATCCCCAACCCTTCTTCCGAGTAGCGAAGGGAGACCCGCTCTCCAGCTCATCCGCAGCGATGACGGCAACTGCACCCTGCTCGAAGATCTCGGCGGCAACACCCTGCCCGTCCATCTCTACGGTGCCGGCCATGTCGGCCAGGCGCTGGTGCCGGTGCTCGCCGGGCTGCCTTATGCAGTGCGCTGGATCGATGCACGGGCCGAGCTGTTGCCGGCCGATGTGCCCGACAACGTCACGCCGCTATGCACCGCGTTCCCGCTGCAGACCTTGCGCGAAGCCGCGCCCGGCACGCACTACATCGTCATGACGCATGACCACGCGCTGGACTACGCGCTGTGCCGGGCGATACTCGAACGGGGCGATGCCGCGTTTGTTGGCGTCATCGGCTCGCACAGCAAGGGCGCGCGCTTCCGCTCGCGGCTGGCGCGCGATGGCTTGAGTGCAGCGCAGATTGCGCCGCTGGTCTGTCCGATCGGCATCGCCGGCATTCCTTCCAAGCTGCCTGCGGCGATTGCCGTCGGCATCGCGGCGCAGCTGTTGCAGCTGACGACGGAGATCCGAGCCGAGCTGAAGACGCCCCTACTTGAAACGCCGCTGCATCCGGTGGAGACCTGCTCTGTCGATGGCTGCAAAGCCTGCCCGCAGGCCGAGCGCACGGCCAGGCATCTTGCCAAGGACGCGTCCCTTCAATGACTACTGACGCTGCCCTGCCGCCACGCCTGCAGCTGCGCGGCATCACCAAGCGCTATCCGGCCGTGCTCGCCAACGACCATATCGATCTGACCGTCGGCGTCGGCGAGATTCACGCGCTGCTCGGCGAGAACGGTGCCGGCAAGAGCACCTTGATGAAGATCGTCTACGGCGTCACCCGGCCGGACGAAGGCATCATCGTCTGGGAAGGAAAAGCGGTGTCCATCGCCAGCCCGGCCGAGGCCAGGAGGCTCGGCATCGGCATGGTCTTCCAGCACTTCTCGCTGTTCGAGACGCTGACCGTTGCCGAGAACATCGCGCTGGCGATGGACGAGAAGATCAAGCCTGCGCTGCTGGCACCGCGCATCCGTGAAGTCTCGGAAAAATACGGTCTGCCGGTTGATCCGAATCGTTTGACCCACAGCATGTCGGTCGGCGAGCGGCAAAGGGTCGAGATCGTCCGCTGCCTGCTGCAGTCGCCGCGTCTGCTGATCATGGACGAGCCGACCTCGGTGCTGACGCCGCAATCGGTGCTGAAGCTGTTCGAGACCTTGCGGCGTCTGGCCAGTGAAGGCGTCAGCATTCTCTACATCAGCCACAAGCTCGACGAGATTCGCGCGCTCTGCGACACCGCCACCGTGTTGCGCGGCGGCCGGCTCAGCGGCACGGCGGTGCCGCGCGATGAATCGAATGCCAGCCTGGCGCGGCTGATGGTCGGCAGCGATCTGACCGCCTGCCAGCTACAGCCGCGTGAGCCGGGCGAGATCGAACTGGAGCTGACCAATCTCAGCCTGACGACGCGCGATCCTTTCGGCACCCGGCTTCAGGATTTGAATCTGCGCGTTCGCGGCGGCGAGATCGTCGGCATCGCCGGCGTCTCCGGCAACGGCCAGAAGGAACTGCTGGCGGCGCTGTCCGGTGAAACCCTGGTCGGCGAAATCAACCGCAGCCATGCCGGCATGATCCGCCTCTGCGGACAGCCGGCGGGCCTGCTGAATCCCGCACAGCGACGCGGACTCGGGCTTGGCTTTGTTCCCGAGGAACGCCTCGGTCGCGGTGCGGTACCCGCGATGACCTTAGCGGAAAACGCGCTGCTGACCGGTGCCAGCGGCGGCAGCAGCACCGGCATGCTCCGCTACGGGATGGTGCAGCAGAAGGCCGCGCGCGCATTTGCCAAGGCAACCATCGAGCAGTTCAAGGTCAAGTGCGGTGGTGAGTCCTCGATCGCCAGCAGCTTGTCCGGCGGCAATCTGCAGAAGTTCATCGTCGGCCGCGAGACGCGGCTCAAGCCGAAAGTCATGGTCGTCGCCCAGCCCACCTGGGGTGTCGATGTCGGCGCCGCGCTGCTGATCCGCCAGGCCTTGATCGATCTGCGCGATCAGGGCGTGGCGCTGCTGGTGATCTCCGAAGAACTCGATGAGCTGTTCATGATCTGCGACCGCATTGCCGTCATCAATCAGGGCCGGCTGTCGCCGACGATGCCGTCTGCCGAGCTGACGATCGAGCAGATCGGCGTGCTGATGTCTGCCACATCAATGGCAGGGCATGCCGATGAGACTGTGACCGGGGAGCCCGTCGATGTCGCTGCCTAGCCAGTTGCTGCAGACCCTCTGGCCGTTCCGCCTGGAGAAGCGGCCGGAGCCGTCTTCGACGATGCGGCTGGCCTCGCCGCTGATCGCAGCGACGGCAATGGCGCTGACTGGCCTGATCGTGTTCCTGATCCTCGGCAAGGATCCAGTGACCGCGTTCCAGGTGTTCTTCCTGAAGCCTTTGTCGACTACCTACGATCTCGGCGAACTGGCGCTGAAGGCCACACCTTTGATGCTCTGCGCGCTCGGCCTGGCGCTGGGCTTTCGCGCCAACGTCTGGAACATCGGCGCCGAAGGCCAGCTGACCCTGGGCGCGATTGCCGGTAGCGGTATCGCGCTGTTCTGGGGCGAAGCGCTGGGCTCATTCGCGCTGCCGGTGATGATGATCGCCGGTGCGCTGGGCGGCATGGCCTGGGCGGCGATTCCGGCGTTCCTGCGCACCCGTTTCCACACCAATGAAATCCTGGTCAGCCTGATGCTGGTCTACATCGCCCAGCAGCTGCTCGGTTACCTCGTGCATGGGCCCTGGCGCGATCCGGACGGCAACAACTTTCCGCAGTCGAAAGTGTTCGTCGAGAACGCGATCCTGCCGATGCTCGTTGAAGGCACGCGGGTGACGGCCGCGTTCATCGTCGCCCTGCTGCTGGCGGTGGCGTCCTGGGTGTTCTCGACCAAGACCTTCGCCGGCTACCGCATGCTGGTGGCCGGGCTGGCGCCGCAGGCCGCGGCCTACGCCGGCTTCAGCGAGCGCCGCAACATCTGGCTGGCGCTGCTGATCGGCGGCGGCATGGCCGGCCTCGCCGGCATCAGCGAAGTGGCCGGGCCGATCGGCCTGCTGCAGCCGGTGGTCTCGCCGGGCTATGGCTTCGCGGCGATCATCGTCGCCTTCGTCGGCCGCCTGCATCCCTTCGGCATCGTGCTGGCCTCGCTGCTGATGTCGCTGCTCTATCTCGGTGGTGAAGCGGCGCAGATCGATCTGCAACTGCCGTCGTCGATCACCGGCCTGTTCCAGGGCAGCCTGCTGTTCTATCTGCTGGCGGCCGATCTGTTCATCACGTTCCGGCTGCGGCGCATCCGTCGCGAGTCGCGTGCGGTTGCGGGTGTGGCGTCATGAACTTCGAGCATCTGATTCCGATCTTCGTCAGCACCGTGGTCGCGGCCACGCCGCTGATCTATGCCGCGCTCGGCGAACTGGTGACCGAGCGCGCCGGCGTGCTGAACCTTGGCGTCGAAGGGATGATGCTGGTCGGTGCAGTCGCCGCATTTGCGGCCGGCATTGCCACCGGCAGCCTGGTGCTGGCCTTCCTCGCCGGCATGCTCGCAGCAACGGCCGTCTCGCTGCTGTTCGCGTTCCTGACCCTGAGCCTGCAGACCAATCAGGTGGCGACCGGGCTGGCGCTGACCCTGTTCGGCGTCGGCCTGTCGGCATTTATCGGCCGCGGCTACTCCGGCATGCCGATCGAGCGAGTGCCGCGGCTCGACATCCCCGGCATCAGCGATCTGCCGGTGATCGGCCCGCTGCTGCTCAACTATGACGCGCTGGTCTATCTGTCGATCGCGTTGTACTTCGCCCTGTCCTGGTTCCTGAACCACAGCCGGGCCGGCCTGCGGCTGCGGGCCACCGGCGAATCGCCGACCGTTGCCCATGCCATCGGCGAGCCGGTGATCGTGATCCGCTATCTGGCGGTGATGTTTGGCGGCGCGATGTCCGGCATCGCTGGCGCTTATCTGTCGACGGCGCTGACACCGATGTGGGTTGAAGGCATGAGCGCCGGCCGCGGCTGGATCGCGCTGGCGCTGGTCGTGTTCGCCACCTGGAAGCCGTTGCGGGTGATGCTCGGCGCCTATCTGTTCGGCGGCGTGACGGTGATGCAGCTCTACGCGCAGGGCTTCGGTGTCGACGTGCCCAGCGAGTTCCTGAGCATGCTTCCGTACGCGGCAACGATCGTCGTGCTGGTGATCATCTGCCGCGATCCGAAGACCATCCTGCTGAACCAGCCGGCTTCGCTGGGCAAGAGTTTTCATCCCGATGCTTGAGTCCGCCATGATCAATTGGGGTATCGACTGGCTGAGCCTGCTCGGCCGCTGGCTGCATCTGATCACCGGCATCGCCTGGATCGG